>JAISEQ010000150.1 GCA_031264045.1 Deltaproteobacteria bacterium | reverse complement strand
GGAAGGATCGGAGGCGGCCGAATCCTCCTTGGAGGAACGCTCGGAGGCGGCCGAATCCCCCTTGGAGGAAGGCTCGGAGGCGGCCGAATCCTCCTTGGAGGAAGGCTCGGAGGCGGCCGAATCCACCCGTGAGGAGGGATCGGAAGCGGCCGAATCCACCCGTGAGGAGGGCTCGGAAACGACCGAATCCACCCGTGAGGAGGGCTCGGAAACGGCCGAATCCCCGCCGGCGTCCTCCGCGGGAGGCTCCTTGACGCTGATGCCCGATCTCACGAAGAGGGCCCTGGCCTGCCCGGGCTCCATCCCCAGGACCAGTGCGGCGGTCGCGATGTCCCAGAAGCCCGGCCGGGGAGGGGGAGGAGCCGCCGAGAGCGCCAGGGCGGCCTCCCGCAAAAGCCTTCCGGAGAGCTCCCCCTCCCCGAAGCCCCTGCCCGGACCCGAGCCTGGGAGCTCAAGCAGGGCCGCGGGGCCGCGGGACAGGAAACGGCGCTTCCACCTGACGGCGGTGGTGGCGGTGGTCCCGCACATCCCGGCAGCCACGGTGGCCGAGTGACCCGTGAGGCACCTGCGGACCATCGCCGCCCTCCAGAAGAGGATCCTCTCCGGGGGGACGCCGGGAGCCGCGCCCCCCTGCCCTGCCGGGGGACGCTCCCCGTCCCACTCGCCCGCCCACCGCTCCAGGATCTCCAGAAAGACCGGGGGGAGCTTCAGGGAGGCCCGAGCCGCGTCCGCCGCTATGCGCCTGCCGGGTCCCGTCGGGCCCGGCGTCAGTCCCGTCCCCCGCACGGCCCGGCAAAGGCGCGGGAGGGAGACCCCGAGGCCGAGCGCGAGCGACTTCCTGTCCCAGAAACCCGCGCCCTCCGGAGGAGGGGAGGCGGCGAGCTCGAGCGCCCTGTCCCGCAGGACCGCGTCCGCGAGCCCGGAAGACCCGGGGCGGTCCGGCATACCCTCCCGGCGCCTGCGGCCCAGGAGCCCCCGCGTCCCGTAACTCTCGAAGCGGCTCTTCCAGTAGCGGAGCTTCCACGCCTGAACGCCGTGCGCGTCCGCCGCAGCGGGGATCTTGGCCCCCTCCAGGACCGCGAGCACCGCGGCCGCCCGCCCGCGGCACTCCTCGTCGGGAGCTTCCCCCCCGGCCCAGCGCCTGAGGGAGTCCATGTCCCCGGAGCCCGGGGCGACCGCCGGCTCCCCCGGAGCCCGAATCCCGTCCCGGGCATCCCGCCCGCTCAGGGCGGCCAGGTCCCCGCCGACTAACCCGCCGACTCCCTGAACCCGGCAGCCCTCGCGGATCCTGCCCGCTGCGGCGTCCCCGCTCCCTTGAGGGAGCTCCTCGCCCGTCCCGCCCTTATCCTCTCCAGCTGCCGACGCCCCGGAGGGGAAGCCGGGGAGAAGGCCCTCGGCGAGAACCGTCCTTGCCGCATCGGCGGGGCTTATCCCCAGGACCCCGGCGGCTGCCTCGGGAGTCCAGGCCGTCCCCTCCGGCGGAGGGGTGCCGAGCAGGCCCCTGAGCTCCTTGAGTGCCCTGCCCCCGAGCCTCCTGCCGGGCCTCCGTCCCCTGCCGGGACGGTCCAGGAGCCCTTCCGGACCGTCCTCCGCGAAGCGCCTCAGCCACTGGAAGAGCATGGTGAGGCTCATTCCGGAGCGCCTGGCCTCGTCCGCGCGGCTGGACCCGTCCAGGACAGCCAGGACCGACGCGGCCCGCCCCGCTGCCCGCTCCGAAGGGGCCAGGCCCCCGGCCCAGCGGCGGAGGATCTCCATGTCGCGGGGTGACCTCGGGGATGCCGGGGGGACCGTCCGGCGCGACGGGGCAAGCGAGATGCCCTCCCCGGACAGGACCTCCCTTATCCTCGCGGCGCCCATCCTGAGCTTCTCGCTCAGAAGCCTTACGGACCAGGACCTGAAGCCCTCCGGAGGAGGGGCGGCCACGAGCCCCGCCACCGCGTCCCGCGCGGCCCGGTAGCCGGAGGGCACCGACTGTCCCTTGGGAATCCTTACGCGGAGGCCCTCCGGGCCCTCCTCGTCGAAGCGCCTCCTCCACAGGCTGACGGAGTTTTTGGATATGCCCAGCCCGGAAGCTATCTGGCTCCGCGAGAGGCCGTCCATGGTCATGAGCACGATTCTGGCGCGCAGGGCCACGCCCGGTTCCGGCGCCTCGCCCGAGGCCCAGAGCCTGAGGGAGGCAATTTCCTTCTCGGAACATCTCCTAAGGACGTATCTGCCCGGCATTCGTCAGTGCCCCTCCCTAAACCAAGAATAACCCGCCGGACCGCCCGGCCGCCAGCGGCAAGGCACCCGTACGCCGCCTTTCGCGCCCGTCATCGCCGGGCCTTTATCCCTTTCGCTACAGACTACCCCGGACCGGAGCCCCCCGTCAATCCCGGTCCAGCCGGGTTAACCCGAAGCCCGTCGCGGTTGACGCGCAACTTACGGCAGCCCTGCCGCGAACCGGACCGCCCCAGCGATCCTGTGCTCACCTACCCTCCCGACGCGTGCCGGGGTTTTCATTTTCCTCCGTGCCCGGGACATTCTCCCCCCGATCGGCAGGCCGGCGGACAGACCGGAACGGGCCGAGCATACGAAGAGAGTCCGAGCATACGAAGGCAGTCGGATCGAGAACCTCCGCAACAGTCAAAACATCCTGAACCTTGGGGCGAAGCACGAGCCCTGGAACGATGTCAGTCCCCGAAGAACCTCCCTGCCGCATCGGCTGCGGGAAGGAAGCCGGGAAGGACGACCCGCCGTCCTGACCCGCGCCGGACCTCCCCAGTCCGCTTTCAGGGGCCTGCTCCGCCGCCGGGCCTCCCCCGGCACCTGCGCCGTGAAGCCTAACGTCCGTCACGGACGGGGACCTTGCCAGAATCTGTCCGGAAATCCCGTACCGTCTCCGGGGCACCATTCCTGCGGAAGGCACGTCGTGACCCTGCCGGTTCAGCGCCGCGCACGGGGGAAGCCGTACCCCGAGTGCCCGCCCCGCAGGGAGCCCCGCAGTCGGCCGAGGGCAGTGCAACGGACGGACCCCGGGGCAGGGAGGGACCATGCCATCCCTGTCAAGTTATCCCGGAACCTGCGGATTCAGCGTCAAAATCCATGAAACTAAGATAATGATCTAAGATAACATTATAACATCACAAATTATTTGTCTGATATTTAAATTTATATTTGATATCAAATATAATAAGCCGTTATTATGAATTTATAATCTTTAAATATATCAGGACATAATCGCTCCGCCGATAAGATTTACTTTGATACTCTCTTCCAGCTCTCATCATATATAAATCTTAGAAATATAGGCTCCAAAGACAACATACAGAAAACTTTACCAATGAAAACTAACCGTTGAAACTGCATCTTTAACAATCAACGTAAGATATATGAAACAGCAATATCTGATGAACTAGTCCAAGCTCCTGAAACTTGTAAACAGACGGAGATCCGTGCGGTTAAGGTACGGGAATTTATGAACGATGTCCAGGACCGTGCCGCCTGTAGGGCTTTTCGCGGAGAGATGTCGGGTTACGGATAACGTTTATCAGGAAATCCGTGCGCCAAGATATGCCCTGCAGAATCCTCTCCTTGCGGACCTGAGAGATTCTGCCGTTTGAGGAAAAAATATCGGCAATCTCGTCCGGGACTGCTTTGAGCCTGTCGATATCGACCCACGAGAAGTCACTGACATGCAGGAGCTGTTTACGAAAATCTTCTCTGAACGCTTTGCATTCACCTAAGTTATCAGGTTTGATATCCTCGGTAAAAACTTCGTTACACAGGCAGTTAACGGTGTCGAAGATCGGCGAAAAACCTTTCCATTCAAGCGTATCAGAATCCCTTAAGACTCCGAAATTGTTGAAGTGACGATCCGTATTCTACAGGATGAAATCAACAATGAAAATTCTGTCCAAGGTAACCCTCGCATCGGTAATGCCTATTTTCTCACACCATCCCAAAAAGAAATAATATTTTAGGGATTCGTCATCCGGCATGTTCGACAATCTATCCGCAATATAGTACGCGGAAACTAAATCGGTTTTTTGCGTCCACGAAAGTCTCGCACAAAGAATACGATTTCCGTTAACTTCCGTGAGCTCGAAATTCACGTGCGGGATGCCGATAAATTCCATCACATGCGAAGCTACGGCCTCGTTCTCCGGCTCCTGGAAACCCGGCACCTTGTCCCCCCACTCCGTAAAACGCCCGGCCTCCCCTCATGTCCCGGAGACGCGTCCGGGCGCCGAAGAGTGCCGGGCGGGAAGAGGGATGCCGGAAGCCCCTGCGGGCCCCGGCGTCATGCGCCTCCGCCGTTGGCCTTCAGGATTCTGTTCACCTCGGACAGATCGAGCTTCAGCCGCTCGCTAATCTCCTCCGCGG
>JAISEQ010000102.1 GCA_031264045.1 Deltaproteobacteria bacterium | reverse complement strand
AAACTCATCCCTCCCCAAATGAGAGGATGAACTCTATACGTCCTCGGCATCGAAAGCACCTGTATTTAAGCCAAATCCTCGGCATTTCGTGCAACCTTTGCCTAAGCACTTTAGCCTCTTAAGGGTCAAGTGAGGGGTTTTCGCAGTGGAATCAAGATTGCCGTCCGCCTCCTTCAGGCTCTCGACGGTCACGCCTTCGGGCAGCAGCTCGTCCGAGTAGAGATACGCTCTCAGCTGCGTGTAAAAATAGTTGTTCGGTCGCGGTTCCAGGAAAGCGAACAGGCACCCGCGTTCGGTTTCGGTGCAGTAGTCGTTGAAGCCCGTGGGAACCTTGACTTCGAACGTCTCCCCCCTGGCGGCGGCCAGGTCAGGGGAGGTACGGCGGACAGTCCATGCGTCGTAGCAGGAGGCCGAACCGGCAGGGAGGGCGACGGTAAGGAATGCGGCCGCGAGGGCGAGTGGCATCATGACCGGCAGGGCAGGTTTCAGTTCCGTAAGGGAATTGGACGAAGATAGGCGCATAAGGACTCCCTTTGTGCGGCATTGCCGACATGATCGGGACTGGGGTTGGGAACAGAATCGGCATATTGAGTTGCAGGATTCTTCGGAAATAAATCCAGACATCCGTGATGCTAAGCGAAACATTTAATCTTTGATGCTGGATGGTTGTCCTTAACCAAGATCAGCGTTACCCCATCATTGGACCGCAGTTGCCAGGACCGCCGTCTGGCGGATCGGGAGTCATATTTTCCGTCAGTGCCAGAATACTCAAGCAAAACTGCTTAAGTTCAGGAACGGCGACAGATAAAGTGTTCCACATGGATTCGTAATTGACTTTCTGGTAACGATGGGAGAAAACGCCACTCAGTCCTTTGATGCTTCGCCATGGCATGTTCCCGTGCCCTCTCGTGAAGTCGTACGACAGGTGCTGGGACAGCTCGGTAATCTGCTGAAGTATCATGGTAATGCCGTCCCTGAAAACATGATTATTCTTCAGCACCTCGAAGGAATTCCCGTACCAAGTCATGCCTTCCATAATCTGATCGCGGTAACCGTCCGTGTGGACGATTATGTTTGCATCACGCTTGCTGACCATATATCAGTATTTCTTCTCTGGTAACTTGCTAGACGAATTCATTCCATAAATCTTCCTTTATGACAATGTCCAGCTCAAGTTTTAAAGCGTCTGCCAGGTCGAGATATAAACCGCTTAACTGGAAATAATCCTGAATTTTTCCCTTGTCTACTATGAGAAGATCTATGTCGCTGTCAGGCCTTGAATCGCCCCTGGCGTAGGAGCCGAACTGCCATAGCGTACCACACCGTGTTGTCGGGAAATTGGCTCGACAGTCCTTTTGATTTCTTCGATTGTTAACATCCCGACATTCCTTTTTCATCTGATGATGTGCAGCAAACTGGTCGGAGGCAGTTCTGACCAGCCATCCAATTGCAACATTTTATTGTTTATAATCCTTTTCTGAAGGAAAGTCAAGTTAACCTCCACAAGTCCACAAGTAGGTAATGATAAGAAACTTAAAACAGAATCCATCTTCAGGAAATATATGTCAACATTGGATATTTAAAATGTAAGCATATTATCAAACTTTAAAAGAGATAGATATGCTGTAGCATTCCTGATAAACGTGTAAACATCCTGCTCTTACCAAAGTAAACATCCTGCTCTTCCCAAAAATGTTCATTGAGATAGCTCTTAATGAATCCGTTGACGATCAGTTTATGAATATAAAGTTCAAGGGATAATCGGCAGAGATGTTGCCGAATATTGCGGATGTCCGCACGGAGATCATCAACATCGGCTTTCGCGTGCGACAGGCTTTACGGCCTCACGCGCACCGTCGGCTGGACCCAATCTGTGGTGTGGCCCGTGCGTTGGGGTTCATCCGATGCGGGCCGACCTTCGGCGAATCTCGGCCACAGTCCGAATTCAAGCGTTTCGGGACTGTGAAGCGGTGACGCCCCGTGCGGGTGTTTCTGAACGGGGAAACTGACTGCCCGATGCCGCCGCGGCTTCGAGAGCGCCGGGTTCGACTCCGTTTCGGTCGGCGGGCGTTCGACTCCGTTTCGGTCGTTGCGCTTTCGACTCCGTTTCGGTCGTCGCGCTTTCGACTCCGTTTCGGTCGTCGAGCTTTCGACTCCGTTTCGGTCGTCGCGCTTTCGTTTTCGGAAGCGCGCTTTCGCTTGAAGGGCATCGTCGGCGGAACCGCACGCCCGTGACCGCGAACCGCCGTCCCGATTCCGTCGTCCCGGGGGACCGGGTTCCGCCGAAGCCGGGCGGCATGACCCTGGCGGTCATGGCTGGCATCCGGGGAAGCCGGGGGATTCCGTCTCTTTCCGGGGGAATGCCCCGGAATCCCCCGCCGCGGCCCTTGAGGCTTCCGGAGGGTCCGCGCTGTTTTGCGGGATGGCTTCGGACGGGCGGGGACGCGGCCGCGTCAGCTAGATCCAGGCGGAAGGGGGCTTCCGACCGGAAGAGCTCCCGCTGACGGTAGCAGCGTAGCGGAGCACGTCAGGGCGTTTACGCTTCGCGGGGACGGGAACGGGCTTCTTTCAGTGTCCCGTTCCCGCCAGTGCCCCGTTCCTGCGTCCCATGCGGCCTGAGCGGACTTTTTCAGGTTTAAACTCTGCCTGTCGCCTTTTGCTTCAGGGAGGGCTGTCCCGCAGCCGTTCCCCGCGGAGCCGTTTTCCCGGCACCGTCTGCCGAGGCCGAATTTTCTGGAAGAGGTTTGGGCGGGAGAGGATTGGGGAGCAGTTTCCTGCGGTCGGCTCCGGTCCGGGAGACCGGACCGGCTCCTGACCGGGGTTCGGGCACGGGGCGCGGGCTCCGGTCCGGTTCAGGCCGGAAAGTCCGGTTTCGGGAGGACCGGAAAAAAATTGACCCGCGACCTCCGGGAAGGGGGGCGCGGGTCGCGTCGGGGGGCGGGCGGTCCGGGCCGGCTCCCGTGCCGGGCGGTCTCCGGCTGCCGGGGATCCGGGACGGGCCCGCCGGGGAATCAGAGGACCACGTCGGTGATGGAGGCCTCCTGCAGGGTGGTCATCTTGTTGAAGTGCTCGCAGGCGCACTGGCAGACGTACATGGCCACCGCGGCGCCGGAGCCCTCGCCCAGCCACATGCCCAGATCCAGGAGGGGCCGGAGCTTCAGGTAGTCCAGGAGGGCGATGTGGGCCTTCTCCCGCGACTTGTGCCCGGCTATCATGTACTCCCGGACGCCGGGGGCGAACTTCTCGGCCAGCGTGGCGGCGGCGGCGGCGATGAAGCCGTCAATGACGATGCCCGCCTTGCGGATGGCACCTCCCAGGTAGACCCCGCACATGGCGCCGATCTCGAGTCCGCCCACCTTCGCGAGGACGTCCAGGGGATCGCCGGGGTCGGGCCTGTTGACCTCGAGCGCCCTCGTTATCACGTCCACCTTGTGGCGGACCTGCTCGGTGTCGAGGCCCGCGCCCCGCCCGGTCGCCTCGTCGGGGGACATGCCCGTGAAGACCGATGCGATGCAGGAGCTGGGGGTGGTGTTCCCGATGCCCATCTCGCCGGCCGCCACAAGGTCCAGGTAGGGCTCCTTCATGACCACCTCTATGCCGGTGATGATGGAGGCCACGGCCTGTTCCCTCGTCATGGCCGGGCCCTTGGCGATGTTGTTCGTGCCGCGGGCTATCTTCGCGCTCACCAGGCGCGGGTGGGGAGGGAGGTCGTGGTCGACGCCCACGTCGACCAGGATGACCTTGGCGCCGACGTTCTCGGAGAGCACGGTTATGCAGCCGCCGCTCTTCTCGAAGTTCAGGATCTGCTGGTAGGTGACGTCCTTGGAGTAGAGGCTGACCTTCTCCTCCACGACCCCGTGGTCGCCGGCGCAGACCACCACGACCTTGTGCTGGTGCTGGGGCCGGAGCCTGTTCTGGATGCCCGCGAGCTGGACGGCCACGTTCTCGAGCTCGCCCAACGTCCCCCTCGGCTTGGCCAGCCAGAACTCGCGCTCGAGTGCCCGGTCGATGGCCGCCTTGTTGGGGGGGGCGATGTTTCTGATGTACTCCTGAAGGAGCTCGTTGTCGTTCATCATAATCTGCGTGCGCTGCCTTTCTGCCTCGATGGCGGTGTGCCTTCGGATCTGAAACGGAATCGACCGGTCCCGGCGCGGCAGCGCCTGGACCGGTCCGGCGGAAGAGAAACCGTCCCGGGCCCTCTCCGGGGACGGCGGGGCGTCATGTCCGTGGTCCGTCCGGACCGGAATGTCCGGCCAGGCCCGGTCCGTCCGGACCGGAATGTCCGGACCGGAAAGTCCGGAAGGGCCCCGGAGACGCCGGGCGTGGGAAGCGCCCGGGCCTTTGCGGCGCGGGACGCTTCCGGGAGCCGTCTTCCCGCTGGCAGGAGGGATTCCGTCCCCTCCGGAACCCGCGCGGGAGACGGCGCCGGGGACCGGGCCCCTAGATGCCCTTGTCGGCTATGAGCGCCGCGAGGTCGCTCACGCGGCAGGAGTATCCCCACTCGTTGTCGTACCAGGCGAGGACCTTCAGGAAGCTCCCGCCCATCAGCTGTATGAAGGGGCCGTCCACTATGGAGGAGAGCGGGCATCCCCTGTAGTCGATGGAGACCAGGTTCTCCTCGTCGTAGCCCAGGATGCCCTTGAGCCTGCCCTCGGAGGCCGCGGCCTTGAAGGCGGACTTCACCTCGTCCAGCGTGGTGGACTTGGTGAGCACGCAGGTGAAGTCGACTATGGAGACCGTGGGGGTGGGGACCCTGAGGGACAGCCCGTCGAACTTGCCCTTCAGGTCGGGGATGACCAGGGCCAGGGCCTTGGCGGCTCCGGAGGAGGTCGGGATCATGTTCACCGCGGCCGCCCGCGCCCGCCTGATGTCCTTGTGGGGCAGATCCAGGATCCTCTGGTCGTTCGTGTAGCTGTGGACGGTGTTCATGAAGCCCTTCTCGACTCCGAAGCTGCTGTGGACCACGGACACCGCGGGGGCGAGGCCGTTGGTGGTGCAGGAGGCGTTCGAGATGACGACGTGCTTGGCCGGGTCGTACTTGTCTTCGTTCACGCCGATGACGACCGTCAGGTCCTCGTTCTTGGCCGGAGAGCTTATGATGATCTTCTTGGCTCCGCCCGTCAGGTGGGCCTTGGCCTTGGAGGCCTCGGTGAAGGCGCCCGTCGACTCGATGACGAGCTCCGCGCCGGTCTCCTTCCAGGGAATCTCCTTGGGGTCCTTGTAGGCGTAGCTCTTCACCGTCTGGCCGTTAATCACGATGTCCTGACCGCTGATCTCCACGTTGCCCTTGAAGCGGCCGTAGTTGGAGTCGTACTTGAACAGGTGGGCGTTGGTCTCGACGTCGGAAAGATCGTTCACCGCCGTGACCTGGAGCTTGCCGGGGTGGCGCTCGATGATCGCCTTCAACACCTGCCGGCCGATGCGGCCAAATCCGTTGATGCCTACTTTTATGGTCATTAAGGTCCTCCGTTAACAGTGATTCGACGAAAAAAACCCGCCTGACCGCCTCGGCGCTGCCGCGCCGGGACGGGCCCAGGCGGGTTGTGGCGGGTAAGGCAGGGCACACGTGCAATCTTAAAACGGGTTCCGGGCGGTGTCAAGGAGCGGCATCAACGCGGCTTTGCGCCTCATTTCCGCATGATCCGGAGTCCGGGAACGGGCTCCCGGGGACGACGGGTTCCGGAGGATCGACCTGTCGGCTGCGGTGCCGGAAGTGGCAGGGGAGGCGGGCTTGCGACCTGCCGTGCGGTCGAGGAAAAGTCGCGGGCGTGATCAATTAATTGTTGGACGCTTACGGGATCGGGCATGGGGCGGACACCGGGGCGGGAAGGGGGGTGAATTCCGGAATCCCGGCGGTTCCCGCTGGGGCATGGGGAATCGGCGGGAAATTTTCGGGATCCGTCATGGCGCCTTCCGGAAATGCCCCCCGGTTCCCGGCGGGGCCGGGCCGTCCGCCCGGCCGCGCCGGACAGCCCCCGGGCCGCCCGGTGCGCGGCTTCCCCGGGAGCCGGCCCCCCGCTGGCGAACGGGAGGACGCCAGCCTCCGAGGTTCGAGGGGAGGCGGAGGGTCCGGGCCCGGGGGGAGGCCTTTCTTCCGGGCCCGCATCTAACTTTCGGGCGCCAAGGAACGGGGCGCTCCTGAAAAAAAAGACCCGCGGCCCCCAGTGGAGGGGGGAGCGGGTCAGCGGCGGCCGGGGATCCGGGACGGGGCGGCGCTGGGCCCCGGGGATTCGGGGGATCCCGTCGGCGGGGGAGGATCGGGGCTCGAAAGGCCGGCGGACGGGGGTGCGCCGCCGGGTACGGACGCGGCGGGGCCGGAATCCCCCTTCGGAACCCGGCGCCCGGAGGCGCCGGAGCTTCGGGGGCCGGGGCCGTGACCGGTCCGGTCCCTCAACGGAGGGGCGGTCCCTCCCCGGCGGGGCCGGCCTCCCCGGAGGCGGGAGAGGCCCTGCGGCCATTCGGGGCTGCCGGACGGGTCAGGCGCTACAGTCCTCTGTCGGCCACTATGGCCGCGAGATCGG
>JAISEQ010000025.1 GCA_031264045.1 Deltaproteobacteria bacterium | reverse complement strand
GTTGGTGACGCGTCCCTCGAGTTTTATCAGGTCTTCCCGGCTCAAATGGTCTCCTTCGCGCGGCGTGGGGCCGTGCGGCGCCGCGCCTTGGGGTTGGCCCGCGAGGGGCCGGATGCGGGTAACTCGGGAACACTTCCCGATCGTGGAATTATAACCTGCGGGGCTTCCCGTTTCAATAGCCGGGCGCTTCCCCCCCCCGCGCCCGGCACGGTCCGCGCGCCTGGCCGGCGGGAGGGACGCCGCCCCCGCTCCGCAGTCCGGGACGGGGGTTCGGGCTAGCGGGGGCGGCAGGGGAGGTCCGCCGGCCGCCGGCGGGATCCCCCGCGGCCGGTCAGGCCTCCAGGAGCACCTCCGTGACGCCGCCCCTCTCGGGGGGCTTCTCGGGGGTCGAGAAGCCCCTCACCCTCGGGTGGCGGCGCAGGTAGCCCGCGATGCCAGCCTTGAGCCTTCCCGTGCCGCGGCCGTGGATGATGGTGAGGTTGGGGCGGCCCGCCACGACGGCGCGGTCTATCTCGCGCTCTATCGCCTCCAGCGCGTCCTCCACGGTGCTTCCGACGAGCATGAGCGACCCCGGAACCCCGGTCTCGGGCGGGGGGGCCAGATCCGCCGCGAAGAAGACCGGCGGTCCGGCGCCGTCGCCCCCCCCTCCGCTTCCGCCTTCCCCCCTGCCGGCGCCGGTCCCGCCCCCGCGGGATTTCCTGCCGGTCCCCTGGGACCAGGCGCCCAGCTCGGACCAGGAGGCCCTGAGGGAGAACTTCCCGGACTCCACGGTGCCCTCGAGCTTCGCGGGGTTCCAGGCCAGCACCGTGCCCGGGCGGCCCAGGCGCCTTATGAAGACCCGGTCGCCGGGATTCAGGTCCCTTGGTGCGGGGGGGACTTCCCCTGAGCCCGGCGTCTCGGGCCGGACGGCGGCGGCGTCGCGTCCCATCGAGGCCTTCGCGTCGCTTATCTTCTGGGGATCGAACTTCAGGGGCCCGCCCGAGGCGGCCGCCGCGGCCGCGGCCTCCTTCACCTCCGCCCGGAGCCGGTCGAAGGCCGCGCGGTAGCGCGACATGAAGGCGCGGAGCTCCTGGTCCGACTGCTTCTGCATGCGCGAGACCCTCGCGGTCTCCTTCGCCAGGCGGTCGCGCTCAAGCCCGAGCTCCCTAGCCGCCTCCTCCCTCTCGGCCCCGGCCGCGCGCCTTTCGGCCAGAAGCCCCGCCCTGGCCTCGTCCAGCCTCCGGAGGAGCTCGAGGGATCTGCGGTGGCCGTCGTCCAGGTATCCCCTGGCCTTCATGACGATCCCCGCGGGAAGCCCCAGCCTCTCGGCCATGGCGAGGCCGCCGGAGAAGCCCGGTGCCCCGTAGGAGATCCCGTAGGCGGGGCTTCCGTCGGCGCCGGTGTTCACCGCCGCGGAAACGACCCCGGGCGTGAGCGACGCCCAGGTCTTCACCAGGTGGAAGTGCGTGGCGGACACTATCCAGGCTCCGGTGGACATGAGCTCTTCCAGGACCGCGAGCGCCAGGGCCTGTCCCTCGGCGGGGTCAGTGCCGCCCCCGAGCTCGTCCAGGAGCACCAGCGCCCCTCGGCCCGCCAGAGCCAGCACGGGCTTGAGGGCGCTCACGTGGCCGGAGAACGTGGAGAGATCCGAGTCCAGGTCCTGGTTGTCGCCCATGACGGCCATGACCGCCGAGGGGAAGTCGACGGACGATCCGGGAGCGCAGGGCACGAAGAGCCCCGTGCGGGCGAGCAGCACGGCCAGCCCCAGTGTCTTCAGGGCCACCGTCTTGCCGCCCGCGTTCAGGCCGGATATAACCGTCACTGGCGAGTCCGGGCTTATCCTGAAGTCCAGGGGCGTCATCCTGCGGCGGTCCGCCGCGAGGCGCCTCTCGAGCAGGGGGTGCCGGAGGGCCTTGAGGTCGAGCCCCTCCCCGGGACGGTACTCCGGGGCGGTGGCGTTCCAGGCCATGGCCAGCCTGCCCTCGGCCAGGATCAGATCCAGCCGGGTGAGTATCTTTCCCGACACGGCCAGCGCTCCGGCGGCCTCGCGGCTCATGGCGGAGAGCCTGGCGAGTATCCGCTCGATCTCCGCCGCCTCGGCCTTCCGCAGGAAGGCCAGGCGGTTGTTGTCCTCCACGGCCTCCAGGGGCTCCAGGTAGGCGGTCTGGCCGCTCTTGGACCAGTCGTGCACGAGCCCCCTGGCCTTCCCGGTCCCGGACGCCCTGACGGGTATCACGAAGCGGTCCTGGCGGACGGTCACTATCTCGTCGCGGACGGTGTGGCGGAACTCTTCGGAGCGCATGAGCGAGAGGAGCCTGTCGGTCACCGCCCTCCTGGCCGCGGCGGTCTCGCGGCGGATTCTCGCGAGCTCCGGGGAGGCCCGGTCGAGGACGTCCCCCTCTGGGGAGAGGGAGCGGTCCATGGCCTCGATGAACTCCGAGAAGGCCTCAAGATCGCGGGTGAGCCTCCAGAGCCCCGGGGCGTCGGTCTCGAAGGGCCGGAGGTGCAGCTTCGCGGTTCTGGAGCACAGGGCCTCGTCCTTAAGGAGCATGAGCTCCTCGGGGGGAAGCACCGCTCCCTCGGGCATGGCCTTCTCCAGCAGGGGAGTCAGATCCAGATGCGACGAGAGCTCCAGGCTCCCCGCGGACAGGAGCACCGCGTGAGCCTCCCGCACGAGCTCCCAGGACGCCAGGATTCCCTCCGGGTCCAGGGACGGCCGGAGGAGCGCCGCCGCCTCCGCCCCCGGAGGCGAGGAGCACTCGTCCGCCAGGATATCCAGAAGCTCCAGGTACTCCCTTTCCAGGGGGCTGTCCGGGGGCAGGGGGGGGACGGCGGTTTCCCCGGGCTCCGGGGAGTCCCCGGAATCGCCGGTATCCCGGAAGGGTTCGGCTTCCCAGAGGCGGGCGGGCCCGGGTGAGGCTCCGGGATCCGGGAGGGGGGAGGGATCCCGGCCCGGTTCCCCGCTTCCGGAGTCCGTGGGGCTTGCCGGATCCTGCGCGCCGACGGCCGGGAAGGGGTCCTCCGCGTCCCCCGTGCCCCGCAGGGGCCGGACGCCGGAAAGCTCCTGGAGATCCTGAAGAACCGGGGGTGCCGCGGGGTCCTGAAGAACCGGGGGTGCCGCGGGATCCTCGGGATCGGTGAGATCCGGAAGAACCGGCGGTTCCGCGGGATCCTGAAGAACCGCGGGTGCCGGGGGATCCGTGAGAACCGGAAGAAACGGCGGTTCGGCGAGATCGGGGACATTCGCGCCGTCCGGGCTTAGAGTGTGCGCGTCCGCGCCCCGCCCCGGATGTCCCGGGCCCGTTCCCGGAGGCGGGGAGCCATGATCCGGGGATGCCGGTCCGGCCCGGCCTTCCGTGAGGCTCCCGCCGGGGCCGGGACTGGAGTCCCCGCCTTCGCCGACGTCCGGGCGCGGCCCGTCCGCCGGACTCCCGACCGGAATGCCGGAACCTGCGGGACCGTCGCGATCCCCGTCCTGTCCGCTGGTGGTGGTGCTGTCCTTCATAAAATACCGATTCCCGATCCCCGGAGCGGACGCGGCGGGCTTGGGCCCCCCGCCTGACCCGGCGGGGGATGCGGGCAGGGGGCACAGGGCAAAGCCTGGCCTCCGGGGCGGGCGGACTGGCGCCCCGCGCGGCCTGCGGCGGACCTCCGCTCCTCCGGCCGAAGCGGTGCCCGGAACGGGCGCGGGCGGCGCGGGAGCGGTTTTGCGGAGGGGCCGGAAAGCTCGGCGGCATCGGGGGTGCCGAAGCCGGGTCCCTGTCCGGGGCGGGGGGGCTGCCGGATCCGGGCGGCGTTCAGTTAAGGGACTCCAGGATGGTCCTGCCCCTTCCGAAGTCCAGCGTGCCGGCGTAGAGGGCCTTGCCGGTGATGATCCCGTACAGCTCCGGGGCCGCGGCCTTCACGGCCCTGACGTCCCCCTCCCCGGAGATCCCTCCGGAGACCACGGTGGGGAGCCCCGAGACCCTGGCCACCTCGGCCGCCAGCGCTATGTTGGGGCCGAGCTGGGTGCCGTCCCTCTCGACGTCTGTGTGTATGACGAGCGACACCCCGAGGGCCTTCAGGGACGCGGCGGTCTCCAGGAGGTCCTTCCCCCCGTCCCGGAGCCACCCCCAGGTCTTCAGGATCCCGCCGCGCGAGTCCAGCGCGGCGGCAATCCTTCCCGGGTACCTCTCGCAGGCGTCCCGGACGATCGCCGGCCTTTCGGAGACGGCCGTGCCCATGATCAGGCGGTCGATGTCCCGCTCCATCCAGTATTCCACCGCCTCCAGGCTCTTTATGCCCCCGCCCAGCTCCAGGGGGCAGGAGACGGCGGCCCGTATTGCCTCGACGGCGGCGGTGTTGGCGCCCTCCGTGCCGGCCGAGGCGTCAAGGTCCACCAGGTGGATGAGCTGGGCGCCGGCCCTCTCCCAGCCGCGGGCGGTTTCGGCGGGATCTTCCCCGTAGACCGTGGATCTCTCGAAGTCGCCCTGCACCAGGCGGACGCATCTGCCGTCCTTGAGATCTATGGCTGGGATGAGGATCATTTTTCACCGGTGAACGCGGCGCCGCACGGCCGCGGCGCGGGAATGCCGCCGGAGGGCGGCGGGGGATACGGCTGGCCGGGCGTCTGCCGCGGGGCGGGGATGCCGGCGGGAAGCCGGAAGGGGCCGGAGGCGTCCCCGGGGGCGGGAGGAAAGGGAGGGCGCGGGGCCGGGGACGCGGCCCGGCGGCGGGGCCGGGGACGCCGGAGTCCCCGCTACAGCACCCCCTTGGTGGATACCGGCCCGGTTCCCGTCCTGGGCGCGAGGGCGGAGGCCGCCGCGATCCCGGTCGCCTTGAAGAGCGCCTCGCAGAGGTGGTGGCTGTTGCGGCCGCGGCGGCCGGTGAGGTGCAGGGTCCAGCCGGCCCTGGTGACCAGCGCCCGGAAGAACTCCTCGGTCAGGCAGAAGTCCCATGTCCCGGCGGAGGGCTGGGGGAAGTCCGCCTCGAAGTGCAGGAAAGGCCTCCTGCCGGCGTCCAGGGCGGCCTCGGCCAGGGCGTCGTCCATGGGGACCAGGGCCGAGGCGAAGCGCCTGTGGCCCGAGAAGTCCCCCAGGGCAAGGGAAAGCGCGTCCCCCAGGACCAGCCCCGTGTCCTCCGCCGTGTGGTGGAGATCCACGTGGTGGTCTCCTTCGGCGGCCAGTTCGAGACCCCAGCCCGCGTAGGAGGCCAGCGCCGTAAGCATGTGGGTGAAGAAGCCGCAGGGGGTCTCGATCCTGACTGCCCCCCCGTCCAGGGCGATGGATACGCTGATCTCGGTCTCCCTGGTCGAGCGGGATGTCCTGGCCTGTCTGGGGGGCGTCTGGTCCATGGGTCACCTGGGCCCGTCCGGGGGCCGCATCGGGGCGCGGGGGGGCTTGATGCCGGAAAGGCGGCCGGGGGCGGGCGCCCGGAGGACGGCCGGTGCGGGAGAGGCCGGCCCGGGGAGTGGGCCGCCCGTCCGGCGGGCTGGCCGTGCCGGGAGTCCGCCGGTCCTGGAAGCATGGAGCCCGTCCGGCGCGCGGGCCATGCCGGGCGCCCGTCCGGCCCGGGCCTGAACGGCCTGTCCGTCCGGAGCGGGAAATCTGCCCGGCAACCGTCCGGCCGTCCCGGAGAGGGACCGGGAGAATCTGGGGGACGCCCGTTCCCCTGGGCCGGGATGCCTGTCGGGGTCCCGCCGCAAGGGGCACTATAGACCTCTCCGGGCGAATTTTCCAGGGGCGGTCCGGCCCGGGGCTTCGGGGGCGCCGGGCTGCGTCATCCGGAGGCCGCCCGTCAGGCGGGCGACCAGTTCTCCAGAAGCGGGAGGGCCACCAGGCCGGTGCGGGCCATGGCCTTTATGTGGAATGGGGAGAGTCCGTTTATGGCGGTGTCGATGCTCTGGGCCGAGCCCGCGATCATGACCGTGGCGGAGTCGCGCTCGATGTGCTTGATTGCGAGCCCCAGGAGGCCAATGATGTTCATGATCTCGGACTTCTTCTCCGGGGTGAAGGAGACCGTTATGAGGGCGAGCTCCCCGGTCATGGCGGCCTCGTGCGGGATGGGCTCCACCTTGATGACGTCTATGAGCTTGCGGATCTGCTTGGTCACCTGGTCCAGGACGGGCTCCTCCCCCTTGACCACCAGGGTGATGCGGGTGATTTCGTGGTTCTCGGTGGGGCCCGCGGCTATGGACTCGACGTTGTAGCCTCGGCGGGTGACCAGCCCCGCCACGTGGGAGAGGACGCCCGGGCGGTTGCGGACGAGGACGGAGATTATCTTTTTCATGGCTCTCGCTGTCGCTCTGCGCGGCGGCCGCGGCCCGCCGGGGGCCGGGGCTTCCCGGCGGCACGGGTCTTCGGGCCCGGGGGGGCGGGACAGGGGCAGGGGGGTCCGGCCGGCCGGCGCGTGCTCCGCTGCCGGGCGTCCGGGAGGCTCCCGGCCCCCGCTATCCCTCCCCGAAGAAGTCCGTCTGGCCCTTGCCGGCGGGGATCATGGGGAGCACGTTCTCCTCCGGATCGACCGCCACGTCCAGAAGGCCCGGCCCGTCGGAGCGGACGAGATCGGATACCGCCTCCGCGAGCCCCGACGGGTCCTCGATCCTCCTGGCGGGGATGTCGTAGGCCTGGGCTATGCGGGCGAAGTCCGGGTTGTACCCGAAGACCGTGCTGGAGTACCTCCTTCCGAAGAAGAACTGCTGCCACTGCCGGACCATGCCCAGGCACCCGTTGTTGGAGACTATGATCTTGACGGGGACGTCGTTCTCCCGGACAGTCGCGAGCTCCTGGATGTTCATCTGGATGCCCCCGTCCCCGGCGATGAGGACCGTGGGGACCCCCGGTTCCGAGAGGGCAGCCCCCATGGCGGCGGGGAGGCCGTATCCCATGGTGCCCAGCCCGCCCGACGAGAGGAACCTCCTGGGCTTCACGGACCGTATGAGCTGCGCCGCCCACATCTGGTGCTGGCCGACGTCGGTGACGGTCACCGCCTCGCCGCCGGTCGCGTCCGAGACGGCCTTCACCAGGGCCTGGGGCTTTATCTTCCCGGAAGGCCCGCTTTCGGGGACGGCGAGGGGGTAGGCGGCCTTCAGCTCCGCTATCCTCGCCCGCCACTCGGGGCGCCCGGAGGGCTTGAGCTTCTTCGCGAGCATGTCCAGGACGAGCTTCAGATCCCCCGTGACCGGGAGATCCACCGAGAGCCGCTTCCCTATCTCGGCGGGGTCCACGTCCACGTGGCCTATGCGGGCCAGGGGCGCGAAGCGCCTCACGTCCCCCACCACGCGGTCGTCGAAGCGCACGCCCAGGCCTATTATGAGATCGGACTCGTTTATGGCCAGGTTCGCGTACTTGGCGCCGTGCATGCCGGGAAGCCCGAGGGAGAGCTCGTGCGCGTCGGGGAAGACGCCCTTGGCCAGAAGGCTGGTCGCCACCGCCACGTCCGAGCCTTCGGCGAGCTTCAGGATCTCCCTGTGGACGCCGGTGGAGGCGGCGCCGCCCCCCACGTAGAAGACTGGCCTCATGCTCCTGTGCACGGCCTCGGCCAGGGCCGCCACCTCGTCCGCCGAGGGCTGGGGCCTGGGCACGTAGCCGGGGATGGCGGGGGGGGAGGGCTTGTGGTAGCGGATCTGCGCGACCTGGATGTCCTTGGGGACGTCCACCAGCACCGGTCCCGGCCTCCCGGAGGATGCCAGGTGGAAGGCCTCGGCCAGCACGTCCAGGAGGTCCCCGGGTTCCTTCACCAGGTAGTTGTACTTGGTGATGGGGATGGTTATCCCGTAGATGTCGGCCTCCTGGAAGCTGTCGGTCCCTATGGAGGTGGTGGACACCTGGCCGGTGATGGCCACCAGCGGGACGGAGTCCATGTGGGCGTTGGCGAGCCCGGTCACGAGGTTCGTGGCCCCGGGGCCCGAGGTGGCGAACACCACCCCGGTCCTGCCGGACGCCCTCGCGAACCCGTCCGCCGCGTGCGCGGCCCCCTGCTCGTGGCGGCACAGCACGTGCCGGACGTTCGAGCCGAACATCGCGTCGTAGAGGGGAATGACGGCTCCCCCGGGGTAGCCGAAGACCAGATCGGCCCCGTGGTCGCCCAGGAATCTGATTATGGCTTCCGCGCCCGACACTTCGCCCTTGGGGGCGGGCGGCGGGGAGCCCTGCTTGGTCGCGCTCATGGGATGCACCGGGATAGATGGGTGTGGGTGGGTTTCGGAAGGCCTGCGGGCCCTGGCGGCGCGCGGGGAGGGCCGTCCAGCCGGGGGGGGGTCCGCCCTGGGCGCCCGGCGGCCCGGGCTGCCGGGAAGCCGTGTCCCGGACCGCGCGGCGGCCTGGAGGGGGGGGCAGGGAGGCCGGAAGACGGCCGGCAGTCCGGACGGTCCCGGCCGGGAGTCTGGCGCGGAGGCCAGGAAGCGCCTTTGAAGGGACGGGCGCCGGGCCGGGGAGGCGCCGGGAAGGAAGCCGGCAGGCGGAAAGGGGAGCCCCCGGATCCGGAAAGGTCGGAGGTGTCCGGACAGGCGGGAGCGGCCGGAAGGCCGGGGAGGAGCGGGACGGCGAGGTGGCGCGCGGCCGGGCCCGTCACGGGAGCTTGCGGCGGAACTCCAGGGCGTCCTTCAGGGTCCCCCCGTCCACGAACTCCAGGTCCATGCCGGCCGGGAGCCCCCTCGCGAGCTTCGTGACGCTCACGCCCGTGTCCTTCAGGACATCCGAGATGTGCGAGCAGGTGGACTCCCCCTCGGGGGAGCTCCCCGTGGCCAGGAGCACCTCCCGAACGGGATCTTCCCCGCCGAGGGATCCGCGGACCCTGTCGGCCAGGCTCTGGATGTTCAGATCGTCCGGGCCTATCCCGGCGAGGGGGTTCAGCACCCCTCCCAGGACGTGGTAGACGCCCCGGTACATGCCCGAGTTCTCTATGGCTATGAGATCGGCGGGGGTTTCCACCACGCAGACGGTCGAGCGGTCCCGTTTCGGGTCCCTGCAGCGGGGGCAGGGGTCCTCGTCCGTGTAGTCGTGGCAGACGGAGCAGAACCGGATCTCCTCCTTCACCGCCAGCAGGGCCGAGGCGAGGGCCCGGACCTCCTTCTCCGGTCTTTTCAGGAGATAGAGGGAGAGCCTCGTCGCGCTCTTGCGGCCGAGGCCGGGGAGCCCGGCCAGGCGGTCGATGAGCTCGGCTATCTGGGGGGGGTGGTGCAAGTGCGGTCCTCGGAGCCCTCTGGGACTCGCGGAAAATCTCAAGACTAACAAAGAACCTGGGCCGTTTCAAGGGTTATCCGGGACAACGGGGCAGGGCGGACCGGAAGCCCGGCAGCCGGCCATTGGAGCATATAGATTATAATAATATTAAATTATAAAGATTATAGAGTTAAAAATAAAATTAATTCATAAAAGAGCTGATATTTAAAGTTAAACAATAGCATAAAAGAGATTTAATGAATAAAAATATCATATAAAGATATTTTATCAATATTAAGCAAGTAAAATAAATAAAATAATACTAAATAAGTATTATAAATATAAATTATGTCTGTATATGTAATAAATATGTAAAATAACTAATTTTTGAATTTTATAGATGCTATAACCTGTAACTGTTTCAATGCGAAAAGAGTATCCGTTCACGGGGGGGGTGAGAGGGGGCAAACCTCCCCCGCCGTACCCGTCCGCGGGCTGTGTCTTATCTGCCCGGGACTTGGCCTGCGCGGCCGGGAGACGATTGCCGGAGGTTAGCCTCAATAAACGGAAAGATGATCTGATGGGCAGCCTTCATTACGGGACGGGAGACATCTGGCCGGGCCGATTCTCCGTGAAGGGCCGCGGAGCGTCGCCGAGCTCCTGGGGGCCGCCGTCGGAGGTCAGGGGCGGAGGGCTTACGAATGACGGGGCAAGCGGGGCGGGCGCCCGGACCGGCGCTTCCCCTCCCCCCCTTAGGCAGGCTTGCCGAACGGCAGGGGCGGGGAATTTTGGTTGCCGGTGCGGGTCATGACCCGGCGGGGGAGGACGGTCGGCCGGGCTCCGGAAGAGAATTGGCCGGCTTCCCGGAGCGTGCGGACCGCTCCTCCCCGTGAACGGATACATTGGCCCCAAATAACATTTTAAATGATGGTGTAGAAAATTATCAACACCTCATCATGTGTTGACATTCTGCAACACTAAGTCAGGAGGGCTGATGGGGGAGGTTTTTACAGTGGAATCAATTTTTACGGATGAATCAAAATTGATTGAGCCGTCAGGCGTCTCGGGAGGCAACTGGCAGCGGCCCGTTGTTCGTTTCAACCTGAGAGCCGCCCAGGCGGAGCCATGTGCCTGCCTCTGGCTTCAGCGGCGAGGTCGGCGGCAGGGGGGCGGCAGGGGATCAGATTGATGTTGAGCGGGATTTGTGGTAAGAAAATTCAGGAGGAAATCAAACTGCCATGCCGGACCAGAACACAGAAACCCTTGTGGGAATGCATGTTGACCCGACCGGTACACGCGTGACGGGACCTTTGGCCCTGCTTGAAAAGGTTCTTGGCGGTTCGGCGTCTGAAGACGAGGCGGCTCAAGTCCGCAAAGCTCTCGCCAAGGCTTTTGTGATCCCTGTTCCCGAGGGTTCCGTCCCCCTGGACGGGCAGGCTTCGGTCGCAACTGTGACTCCGCCAAAAACCATGACATTGGAAACGATGTCCGTTCAACTGGAGAAGTTGCAGGATGGTTTCAAAAATGTGAAACGGACCATCTACTTATTCGCCGGCTTAGTCATAGCGGTTCTCGGAATTTCCTTCAACGGCTTATCCGGCAGGATGGGCGGGCTGGAATCCAGGATGAGCGGGTTGGAATCCAGGACGGGCGGGCTGGAATCCAAGATGGAGGCCAGGATAGGCGGGCTGGAATCCAAGATGGAGGCCAGGATAGGCGGGCTGGAATCCAGGATAGGCGGGCTGGAATCCAGGATGGACGCCAGGATAGGCGGGATGGAAGCCAGGATAGGCGGGATGGAAGCCAGGATTGTCAGTCTGTTTGAGGTAGTATCGCGTTTGCGGGAGGACTTCGCAAGAATTCAGGGGCCTGCGAACGGCCCTCTGGCATCCGGCGCGAACAGGCCGGAGGCTCTGTTTCCGGATGATCCTGCCGACGCGGGGATACCAGAACCGAGCATCCCGGCGGGCGCGGGACGGTAGGGGCCACGCCCCGAGGACCGCCGGTCCGCCGGCACGGCGGGCATCCTGAGATTTTCCGGCTGTGCCGCGACCGTTGCGTGCCGCGAGCCAGCCGTCGGCTTTAGGCCTGCCGGAGGCTCCACGGGCAGTTCGCCCGGCACGGCATGTCCAGCGGCAGGGGGCAGGCGCACTCTCCCCGTCAGCCCGGGAAGTGACCCGGCTGGAGCTGATGCCGCTTGAACGTCCCGCACGGCAGCCCGGTCGCCACACTGGAGTCACGGACAAGTTGCGGGAGCTTTTGCCCCTGAGGCAGGCGACGGACGGCATTTTGGGTGGGGACTGGCGCGGGAATACGGTGTCGGGCAGCCGTCTGTCCTTGCGTGGACCGGCAGACGGACAGCCGGCCGGCCCTGCGGTAAGGCCGGGCCTGCGGCTCCGGAGCAGGGGGCCCGCCTCCCGGCGCGACACGGGAGGCCATCGGTCGGTCCGGGCCTCCTCCGGCGGGATCCACCCTGATTAGGCCCCGGGGACTGTCCCCTGGCGGCGGACGTCGGCTTGCCAGGTCTGCGAAGGGGTTTGGGGGCCAGACGGGCTTTCGCCAGGCGCGTCTCAGCTCAAGAGCGCCGTGAGCGGGAAGAAGGGGACGGAAACGCTCCCGCGGTCGGTATCCCGGTCCGCCGGGGGGGCCAGTGTCCTGCTCACGGATAGCTTCCCCCCGCAGTCCAGAGAGAGCGAGGTCGTGGAGAGCGAGCCCTCCGGCCCCGGGGTGAAGACCAGCGCGAGGACCCCCTCTGGGAAGCACCCCCGGCCCTTCTCGCTGAGGAAGCGCTCCGCCCCTCGGGGTCCCAGGACGCTCATGACCACCGCCGCGGCCGAGGCGTCTGCCGCGGAGCTCGGATGGTACACCGCCGCCGACACGCCTGCGGGCAGGGGTCTCCCGGAGACGGGGTCCATAAGCCGGAACCGCCTCCCGCAGCCGCCGCAGCAGCGGCAGCGCCCGGGCTCCCCCGGCCCGCCCCGGTCCCTTTCCCGGCCGCCGGCCTGCCCGCGCTCGCCGGAACGTACGCGTCCCCGGCCGTCGCCCCGTCCGTGGGCATGCCCTCCCCCGTCGGCGTTCCCGCCCCCTTCACCCGCCGGGTACCCGCAGAAGGCCGCGGCCCGCCATTCGGGGGCGCTTCCCGGGACGCCGCCTCTGGCGGCCTGGCCCAACGCCTTTCCCCGTGGGTCGAGGATGCCCTTGTCCCAGGGCGTGGGCGGAAAGGTCTTCGTGTCCGCGCCGAGGGACGCCACGGCGCCCCCGAGCCTTACGGAAGCGTGCTCCACGCCTCGGGAGGCCAGGGTCTCCAGGGCGAGATCCACAGCCACGCCCTCGGCTATGCCCCCCAGCTCCAGCCTGCACCCCCCGCGCTTCCAGGACAGCCGGGATCCGGCGTAGTCGGGCTCGAGCCACGACGACCGGGAGAGTTCCAGGGCCGAGGCGATCTCCCGCTCCTCCGGCGGGGCGCCGGGGCTGGCGGCCGCGGCGTCCCACAGGGCCTTTACGGGGCCTATCGCCGGCTCGAAGAGGCCCTCCGAGGCGTGATGCCAGGCGAGGGCGCGCTTCACGGCGATCATTGTCACCGGGTCGGCGTCCACCCACTTCCCCGCCCCGGCGCTGTTCAGGCGCTCCACGTCGCTTCCCTCGCCCTCGGGGGAGAGCAGCCGGTCCGCCTTGACCGCCGCGGCCGCCACGAGGTTCGCGGAGAAGCGTGGCCCGTCCGCAGACCCCGAAAGCCTGGGGATCCGTATCTCGACCTTGGTGTGTTTCCTTCCGAACATGTCCCTCTCCCGGCTCCGTCTCCGCGCCGCCGCCCTTCCCGCCGCGCGGGGGACATGCAGCGGGAAGGGCTGAACATCTTGAATCATATTTATTGCAACTGAGAATCAATTGCTATTACATGGTAGCCTCCCCCTCCCGCGAATGCAAGTGGCAGGGGCCGGGCGGGGCGACGGGGACTGTAAAGGGGTCACGGGGAGGAGCTGGAGGGGCCGGGATGCGCGCGGGAGAGCTGGACCGCAGGGGCGGAAGGCGTCCGGAAGGGGGCGGGCCGAAGGGGATAAATTGACGGATCCTGGACCGGGCGGCCCGGGGCCGCCAGCTGTCCGGGGATCCGTAGAAGGGCCTGCGCCTGGACGGAAGGGTTTATTGACGGGTTTCCGTTCCTGCCGGTCCGGCCGCGGCCGCTCCTGGGCGCCGTTCCGTCGCACGGTTCCAGGGACAAGGGGCAGGGCCCGGCACGCCTGCGGCCGGAAGCTGGCCGTTTCGCAAAATTCACGCGCCACCTTCATTTTGACATGCTGATCCGGATCCAGTCCCGGAAGGGCTTGCCTTCCGGGCGTGGCACCGGGAAGGCGGGAGCCCCGTGACCGGGGGGGATGGGCCGGGAGTCAGGCACCTCCTCGGGACGGTCGGGCGGGACAGGGGCGTCCGGGGGTGCCTGCGGCGGGAGCGGGTCCTGGAAGTTCCGGGGAGACAGGGGAGGGCATGATCGGTTCGGCGGGGTGATGATACCTTCGGCCGGGGAGGTATGGCGATCCGTTCGGCGGGTGGTCCGCGATCCGTTTGACAAGCAGGGGCGGAAAGCTATATATTAGGTCGCGGAAAAGTCACTCACTCCACTCTTCCACATACGGTCGCAGGCACCAGTCTGCGGCGCGCTTTAGAAGCGCCATGTCCGTCCCCCCCCGCCGGGGGAGGGACGCGAGCGTTGTCCCGCCGTTCCCGCATCCGGATCCCGGATGCCGAACTGCAGGAGAGGGGAGTGGTCCCTCTCGCCCTGCGGCCTGGGGGACTCACCCATGAGCCTGATTCTGCGGTCATGCCTCTTTTCCGCCGTCACGGCGGCGGGACTTCTCTGCGTCCTGTCCGGGCTTCATGCGGACGGCACGGGCGGGGCCTCCCCGGGCCCCGCCGCCGCCCCGGCGGCAGGGGCCGCCCCGTCCTCGCCGGCATCGGCGGGTTCGGGCCCTCCCCCCCACATCCGCTGGGAGTACGGCCACCCGTCCCGGCACGCCAACGGCCCCGCGGTCGCGGAGCTCCACCTGGTCTCCTCGGACGGCTCGGAGATGGAGGACGCCTCCTGGTTCTACAGGGCGCATCCCCTCGCGGGCTACCGGGAGCTCCCGTCGGCGGACGCCCCCCCGGTCATGCGGGGAGGCGGATTCGGGGCCGGGGTGGCGGAGGCCGGGGGATATGCGGGGGCGGGGGATCCGTCCCCCTCCGTCTTCCGGCTGGGTGAGGAGGGGAAACGCGGGCCGGCGGGCGGGCTGAAGCTCGTGGTGGCATCGGGGCGCTACGCGATGGCGGACGTGATGGGGACGGCGCTACTGCACGGCAGGAGGTGCTACGCCCAGACGACCGTTCTCCTCATGGGCGACTCCATGGAGGGATCGCCCGCGGAGTCGAACGCGGCCGATCCCCGGTGGCCCTCCTTCGCCTTCAGGGGATCGGGGGACCTCTTCTGGCCGCAGACAGGGCAGGCCTTCGACTTCACGGTCAGGGATGGGAAGGTCGCCGGACCGATAACCGCCTGGAGGGGCCGGTCGAGGGTGCCGGGCGAGTACGCTCCGCTGGAGAACGGCACGAGCTTCACCCCCGCCCACGATCCGGAACTCTCCGCCCAGTCCGTCGCGGCCACCCTGCCCGTCACCATGGTCGCCGCGACCCCGGACGGGGGTGCCCTGAGCTACACCTTCTACGTCCACCGCTCCCGCTACGCCGGAACGGACATGCCCATGGGGATAGCCGTCCTGTCCTCGGCGTTCCTCGCGACCGGGCTGGGGATTCTTGCCGTCCGCACCAGAAGGAGGTCGCAGCGCCATGCTCTTGAGGCGGTATAGGCTTCTGATCCAGCACGTCATGTTCGCCGTCATGATGTACGGCGGCCGCTTCGGCGTGAACCTGGGCCCCGCCGTGCCGTGCTTCGCCTGCCCCTACGTGTACGGCTGCGGAGGCTACTGCTACCTGATGGGACTTCAGGGCTACATAGGATTCGGCATAGGCGCCGCCCACTTCTGGGGATTCGAGGGGCTCAGGGCCCTGGGATACTTCCTCCTCTTCGTGGGGCTGGTGATGCTGCTCGGCAAGGCGTGGTGCGGGTTCGTCTGCCCCTTCGGGCTGATCTCGGACTGGCTCACCATGCTGAGGCGGAGGCTCGGGATCCCAGGAGCCAAGATCGCGCCGGGGACGCTCGCGAGGCTCGGGTCGGTGAAGTACGCGCTCCTGGCCTTCTGCGCCGCTGGGCCCGTCCTCATAAACCTGGGCGTGCTGCACCGGGACTTCTACATCCCCTTCTGCCAGATGTTCTGCCCCGGCAAGCCCATCCTCCCGCTCTTCGCCGGGGAGGCGAGGTTTCTGGCGCTCGATTTCACCAACTGGGCGACGCTCGTCGCCACGGGATGCTCGCTCACGGTCGCCGGGGGGAGCCTGGCAGCGATGTTCGCCAGGCCCAGGTTCTTCTGCACCTTCTGCCCGATGCTGGCGCTCATCCATCTCCTGAAGCCCCTCACACCGCTCGTCCTCCGCAAGGACCCCGCCCTGTGCCACGGCTGCGGCGCCTGCCAGAGGACCTGCGCCATGGACGTGGAGAGGGTCTGCACCGAGAGGGAGTCAGCGGACGTCCAGACCGGCGACTGCGTGAACTGCGGGGACTGCGTCGCGGGCTGCTCCGCGGCGGGGGCGCTGTCGTTAAGGTTTGCCGGAAAGACCCTGGTCAGCTCGTCCGCCGGACTTGCGCTGGGGATGGGAAAACCCCGGAAATGAGGAGGCCGGGCGGATGGTTCCGCCTCCCGCGCGGAGGGAGCGCGGCCCGGGATGCCGGAGGCGCGGGGGGAGGCGGAATTTTTTTCTTCCGGGCGTGGGCTGGATTTGGGCTTTCTGACGTGAGGGGATTTGGGCTTTCTGGCGTGAGTTGAATTAGTTCTTTCTGACGGGAGGTGGGACGTGGATGGCAAGCCGGAAGGGGGCAGGGCGGGGGAGGTGGCAGGGAAGCCGATTCCGGCCGCGCCGGGGACGCTTCGCGCAGGGAGGGTACCCGCCCGCCGGGGGCATTTCCGCTTCGGCGCGGGGACGGTCCTCGGATGACGGGGGCCGCCGCCGGAGCGGTCCCCGTGCCGGGAGGCCGGGAGGGGAGGGTGCTCGCGCGCGCCGCCGAGAGGAGGCGCTCGGAGCGCGGGGCCGAGCTGGACAGGCTCGTCTCCAGGGACGACTTCATGCCGGAGCTGGAGTATTTCGTCTCCCTCCATGCGGGCGACCCGGGCCTCGCGGCCGTGGGGGAGAGGACCGGGAACCGCCCCTGCGCCGTGATGTGCCTCCAGGCCCCGGTGGAGCTCTTCTGGGCGCATGGTTTCGCCCCGGTCAGGATCTTCTCCGGGGCCTTCGCCTCCGCGAACCTCACCTCGCCCAGGCTTCCCGCGCTCATGTGCCCCCTGGTGAAGGCCGTCCTGGGGGAGATGGAGATGGACCCGGAACTGGGATCCGCCCCGTGGGTGATACCGCTCACCTGCGACTGGACCGTGAAGTTCAGGGAGGCGAGGGGGCTTTTCGGGGACATGTCCGGACCCGTCCACATGCTGGAGGTCCCCAGGGTCAAGGAAGGCAGGAAGGCCCGCGCCGCGTGGCTCTCCGAGATAAGGGATCTCTCCGGGTTCCTGAAGTCGGCCGGCGGAAAGGCGCTCAGGCGCGGGGATCTCATGGCGGCCGTGAAGAGGATGGAAGGCGCGAGGAGGGCCATGGCGGAGCTCACCTCCCTCCGCCGCGCGGGCCGCCTGCCCGCAGTCTGGCACGTCTTCATGGCCGGGTCCTTCTTCCTGGACTCCCCCGAGAACTGGAGCCGGGCGGTGGGGAAGGCAGCCGAGGCGTTCGAGCGGAGGGCCGGCGGCGGGCCGCGGGAAGATCGGGGGATAGGCGGCGCGGGAGGCCGGGGGCACGGTGGCGGCGGTGCCGGACGCCGACCCGACGGGGTGTTCCTGACCGGGGCTCCTGTGTACTTCCCGAATTTCAAGGTCCTGCACCTCATGGAGGAGGCGGGCCTCAGGTGCCTCGGGGACGACCTGTGCTCCTCCGAGAGGATTTTTCCCCGCCACGTGGAGATAGGCGACACCTCTGCGGACGGCATGCTGGCCTCCCTGGCGGAGGCGTACCACAGGGGGTGCCTGTGCCCGGTCTTCGCCGAGAGCGAGCGCAGGGCGGCGCTCATCCGCGAGGCCGCGGACGGGGGGGAGGTGAGGGGGGTTGTCTTCCATCTTCTGAAGGGTTGCCACCCCTACGAGCTGGACTCCTTCCCGCTGGAGCGGAAGATCGCGGGCTGGGGCATGAAGTATCTTAAAATCGAGACCGACTACTCCACGGAGGACAGCCGGAATCTTCTCACCAGGCTGGAGGCCTTCCGGCCGACGCTCGGGGTCTGAGGGACATGATGGAATACAGGATAGGGCTCGATCTGGGAAGTACGGCCATCAAGGCCGTCATAGTGGAGGGTTCCGAGATCCTCTGGACGGGGGCGGTCCCCACGGCGCCGGACCAGGAGGCGCTGGCCTCGGATCTGATAGAGAGGGGGCGCGGGGAGCTGGGGCTCCCCTCGGGGTGGAGCTACATGCTGGCCTCCACCGGCTACGGCAAGAGCCTCTTCAGGAAGGCCGACCTGAAGCTGGACGAGCTCTCGGCGAACGCGAGGGGGCTCTTCAGGCTCTCCGGCGGGGAGGCCAGGAGCCTCATAAACATCGGCGGCCAGGATCTTAAGACCATCCGCCTCTCGGAGAACGGCGAGGTGACAGACTTCCGCATGAACGACAAGTGCGCGGCGGGCACGGGCCGCTTCTTCGAGCTCGCTGCGAGGCTCCTGAACGTCCCGCTCTCGGGCTTCGCCGAGCTCTCCCGCGAGCCCGGCGAGGAGGTGGAGCTCAACAGCACCTGCGTCGTCTTTGCCGAAAGCGAGATTGTGTCGCTTCTCGCGAGAGGCGTCCCCCCCCAGAGCGTCGTCAGGGCGCTCCACGCCTCGGTGGCCAGGAGGGCCGCCGGGCTCCTCGGCCGGGTGGGGGCCGAGGCGGTCTGGCTGGACGGGGGCCCCGCCCAGAACCGGGGCCTGGTGGAGGCCGTGGAGGACGAGCTCCTGACCGAGGTGAAGGTTACCCCCCTGCCGCAGTATACCGTCGCCTACGGGGCGGCGGTGAGCCTGGGGTGAGCCGGGCCCGGGAAGCGGCGCGGACGCCTGCGCCTTCGGGCGGCCGGGAGACCGGGCAGAACGGAGAGGGCGGAGAGCTGGTAACCGGAATATTCGAAGTCCGGGAAACGGGAGGACCGGGAGACAGAAAGACCGGGAGACCGGGAGAGCGGGAGACCGGGAGACAGAAAGACCGTAGAACGTAAAAGCCGTAGACTCGGTCGGGCGAATCGGGACCGGGAGCCTCCGGGCGAACTGCGGGGCATATGCTCGATCCTGGCGGATGAAGTCCGCCGCGTGCGGCGGTCGGGTGAGCGGAATCCTGCCAGGAGGCAGTGTCCTTGGGCGACCTGGGGGATTGGGGTCCGGGGCTGTCACCGAACGCGGGCGCGGGTTGACTGCTTCCCGGGACGGGCGCGGGCGGGAGCGGTCTTGCGTTCGGTCCGGAATGGGCGCCAGGGATAGGGCTGCGATTTGAAAATTTGTCTTGACTTTTCTTAAGGCCGCCTTTAAAGTTTGCCCGAAGATTCGGAACAGGCATCAGGCAGCCCCGTTGGCGGAGGTCGTTTCCCCCTGGCCGGTCCGGGGCCGGACGCCCCGGGCGATTGGCAGTATGCTGGCCGACGGACGGGTCTTAGTGGCGCATTTTTATCAGCGGGTGGTTACAAGTTGGCAATGTCGGCGTCAGGGAATCTGGATTTCCGCAGCGTTTTCCCGTCCTTCCGGACGGAAGGGGGGAGCGGTTTCTTTCTGGGCGGCCCCCTGATTAGTTGGCACGATTATTGCTTCTCTCTCGTGCGCCGTGAAAAGGTGCGCCCACCTTGCGGGTTGCGATACCCGCCCAGCAACTAACGTTCCAGCTGGTAGCGACCTCGGAGGTCATGGAGGAAACGAAGTGGTCTGAGC
>JAISEQ010000015.1 GCA_031264045.1 Deltaproteobacteria bacterium | reverse complement strand
TCTTCTCCTTGCCGGGCACCGTGACGTAGGTGGGGGCGAACCCGTCCTCGATGGAGACGCCCAGCGTGCTCTGGGGGAGGTCCCTCACGTGGCCCAGGGAGGCTATCACCTGGTAGCCGGGGCCCAGGTACTTGCCGATGGTCTTCGCCTTCGCCGGGGATTCTACTATAAGAAGATCGGTCATGCTCTTTCCAGTGGTCATTCCGGGCGGAAAGGGCTTTCCGCCAGGGCCTCCGGCTCCGGTTCGGCCGGGGCAGCTGCCCTCCCCCTGGCCGGGGGGGGCTGAGGCGGTTTTTCTTTACCACAACGCGGCCGGTCCTGCAAGCGGGGGCTCCCCCGCGCCGCGAACCGGCGGGAATCCGGCGCGGGGGCGCCCGGAACGCGGCGGAAAGGGAGTGCCGGTTCGATCCGGGAGGGGCGGTGGGATGATCCCGGGGCACGCCTCCGGCGGAGGGTCGAGGACCGCCGCGGCCCGGCGTTCCGGGGGTGCGGGGGTGCGGGGGCGGGCAGGGATGGCATCGGGGAACGGTGCGGGGCTGGAATGAGGGGCGGGAACGATGCCGCCCGAAGGGTGCCGCCGGGCCGGCAGCCCTGCGGACGGGCATAATTATAATCATGAGTCGCGGAAGCGCAATTTCGGATAATGGAGCCTTAAATGCTGACATGTAGCATTATATACAAAGTATATCAATAAAAAGAGCATGATCATACAATATATTTATATTTAGCAAGCTGTTGAACCAGCAGACGGTTCGGACAGCCCGTGCCGTCCGGTCTCTCCTGCGGGGACACCTCGTTGCACCGAGGTCCACGGGCGGACGCGAAGCGGCCGTTGCCGGAAGGGACGCCTGAAACGGGGCCGGAGGCTCTCCCCCGTTGCCGGTTCGGAATATCGGATTCGGCCCTGGCGGATGGCCCGGCATGGGAATCGGGGCGGTCAATGATGTAAATGACGACAAGGTCTACAAGGTCTACAAGTATTTAACAGAGCAACAAAAATTTTGCGAGTAGCGTCTGTGAAGGTATTTCAGACAGAATATTATGATCATGAGTCAATATTTCGGTGATATTAAATCTAATATCTGGCAGTTAAAATTTGGTATTATAGATAAAGTATTTCATATTTATCAAATAATATTTAAAATTATATTGGAAGAAAAATAATATCTACACGTAAAAATTATGTGAAAATTGATATTGAAAATGCTGTGTAGCATGATATAGGTATGTCTGAATGAAGTCGATCCGGATGCAGACATCTTCGGATCATCCGGATGCGGTTCAACAGACGGCGATTTAAACCCGTTTTCCGCAGTGTCGTGTTCCTGCCGTGGGGCCCGCGTCAGGCGGGGACGGCGGGGGAGGTTGCCGCGCTTCTGGAACGTCGGCCATGGCTCCCGTATTTCTCCGGCGAAGCCTTAACTTTTGTCATTCGCCACATCCGGCACCTCGTTCCTTTACGGTGCGGGTCCTGTCTGGACGGGCCAGATACTGTCGGACGGATCCCCGGCTTCCCTGACCGCCGCAGATGCGGGGATTTCAGGGACGGCCCTCCGGGAGCGCCTCGGCCGGGGCGAAAGTCAGGGGGCGGCCAGCTCGTCTCGAGACCGAAACTCCACTCCGCATCGGTCGGATGTCACAGATCCAGTATTGTTTGCTTTCCTTGTGTCCGTATGGTAATTTTAAGTCAAGGTTCACGGTAAGCCTGCGGTCAGTCGGCAAGGCTGTTTTCCTCCTCACGCGCCAGAGTCAGGTCCGGTCAGACAACCGGATCTTCATTGTCCGACTGTACGCGTTTCCGGTGCGGCATCAAGTCCCGGTTTGACATCATGCCGAAGAGGCCTGACTATCCCGATGGACGAGGAGGCTTTATCCTGAACAGCAGCTAATCATCAGGCACCATTTTGGAGAGATCATGGTCCAACTTTCAGAAAAATATTTTAATATCGCAGGCGTCTGCAATCCTTTAAAACACTACATGATACCTGCAGTCCCGCGTCTTCCCGACGTAAGAGAAATGATAGATTCCAGTCGTTATTTTATCCTCCATGCGCCGCGCCAGTCCGGCAAGACCACTTGTTTGGCCGCTTTGATCAAAAAGATTAACACTGAAGGAAAATATTACGCAGCCTACTGTTCGCTTGCTCCGTTACGGAATGCCAGTGACGAGAAAACAGCGATGTCAAAGGTCGTAAACCAGATCAATGCGGAGCTTCGGTCATCCGAAGTCGACTTGTTCCGAGATCTGGCCTACACCTTCGGCGACAGACCCTACATGTCCGATCCCGATACCAAAGTGCGGATGCTTCTAAATGATTTGTGCAAATATTTGGACAGGGAACTAATCGTCTTTTTCGATGAGGCTGACTGCCTCCACGAAGATCCGCTCATCACGTTCCTAACCCAGATACGGGAAGGCTATCTCCGCCGTTACGATTCCAAACATTCCGTGTTTCCCAGATCGATGGCTCTTGTGGGAATGAGAGACATGAGGGACTATCTCTCAAAGGTCAGACGAGACGATGAGTCTAAGGGTCCGGAGGGAAGCCCTTTCAACGTGACGAACATTGATTCGCTGACGCTGGCCGACTTCACGCCGGAGGAAATCAAGTCTCTTTACGGCCAGCATACTGAAGAAACCGGACAGGTCTTCGAGACTGATGCCGTCGAACGGGTCTGGTTCTGGACAGAAGGCCAGCCCTGGCTGGTCAACGCAATTGCCAACGACATCGTAGTTCGACGGTTCAGAAACGACTTTTCCAGAAGAGTCACGGGCTCCGAGATCGACTTGGCAGTCCATGATCTGATTCTGCGAAACCCCTCCCATTTCGATTCTTTAATGAACAGGCTCAGGGAATCAAGAGTCAGAAGGGTAATTGATCCTGTAATAATCGGGTCGGATTACTTCCCTGAAGAAGTTTCCGGTGATGATACGAAATATGTAGTTGATCTCGGACTTCTGAAGACTGACCCTGACAATTGCGAATCCTATCGTCCTTCCAACCCAATTTACGGCGAGCTAATCCTCCGGTACTTGACCAGCAATCTCCAGAAGAAAATCCCACAGGATCTAAAAAACAAATGGATGGACGGGACAAGACTTGACATGGACGGCCTTCTTCGAGCCTTTCAGGTCTACTGGCGAGAAAACTCTGAAGTGAAGACCAAGACAAAAGTTAACGACCTGGCAAGACTGATTAATGACATAGTCGGCAAGGCTCTTGAAAATCATGACATCATAAACGATACGCTTGCCACGAAAATTGTTTATGACCTCAAAGCCAAAATTACAGATTTTTCGAGTGAGGCTTATGCTCACCTAGTTTTGTTTGCTTTCCTTCAAAGGGTATTGAACGGAGGGGCTGACTTTATCCAAAGAGAGTACGCACTGGGGCTAACAAAATCTGATATATGCGTGAGTTACAAGGACATTAGATATCCTCTGGAATTGAAGATAAAGGGTGTAATGAGCCGTGACGAGAGTCTTGTGCAGCTGCTAGGCTATATGGACAGGTGTGGATCCCAGGTGGGCTGGCTGGTCATCTTTGACAGGGATTCATCGAAAACTTGGGAAGAACGGCTGTTCTGGGAAACTGTTGATCGCGAAGGCAAGACAGTTCACCTGGTCGGCTGCTGACGAAGAGCCCCGGCGTCCTGTGCTTCGTGAGGAATCGGGCTTCAGAGAATCCGCCTCTCTGATCTTGTCCAGGATAATTTGAAGGCGATGATGTCGGCAATTCAAGGAGCTTATATTGACGGTCGCAAGCCGACATCCTGATGACAAACATTACGCGGTCAGATATAGAATAACCTGTGCATCTATATTACACATGACGGCTCCATGCGGATGCGCGATCGCAGCGGGTGTTTTCAGCCATCGGGGAATTAGAGGCGGGTTCCCCTCCGCCGGGAGGGCCGGGCGGCCGTGCCGGTTGCGGGGGGGCGGGTCTGGGGGAAGGCAGAAACGTCCCGGGACCGCCAGGGTGACGGCTTCGACGCATCGCGTTCCGCCGCGACCGGAAACAGTCCTGGCGTGTCCGGAGCTTTCCGTAAAATTCTCCTGCGGCATGTCGCCCGTCCGGAAAAGCCGCCTTCCGGAGTACCGGCTCGCGGGCGGCAGGGCGTTCCGAGACCGGGATCCTTATCAGGCGGCACATCGGCGTTTCAGGCAACCGGTTTCAGGCAGCAGGTTTCAGGCGGGGCAGGCCGGAATCTGCGGGTGGACATGCGATCGGGACAGTTCCGGCGCAAGCGATCGGGACAGTTCCGGCGCAAGCGTCCTTTCGGAGCCGACGGGCGGGGAACCGCAGGGGCTACATCTCGGCCTCGGCCTTGATTTTCAGGACGGAGGCTGGGAAGTCGGCGAACACGCCTGCCAGGAATCCGGCATCCTACTCCGAGAAAATGTCCTTGTCCAGACGGACGGTGTGCCGGATGAGGACCTTCCCGTCTTTTTCCATGATCTCGTGACTGAAAAACAGGCTGCCCTTGCCGGGGATCTCGAACCTTTCGGCGTAGGAGACGTTCTGGACGATCTCCTCCAGAACGAAGGGCATTTCCTGAAGGCCCTTCAGCTTCATCCGGCCCGTCGTGCCGGTCCTGGTCTCCCCGTCGAGGACGAAGCTCTCCAGATCCTCCTCCCAGATATGCCGCTTGGAAAGATCCGCGTAGTATGGTCAGATCTTTTCTTTGGCGGCGTTTACAGCGATCGTGCATTGAAGTTCCATTGGGTGCTGCCTCCTGCAGAAAATTTGAAGATACAATAGCTGTCAAATCTACACTTTTTGGTAGTTCTTGTCAACAGTATCTGTCACGGTTCAGTTCACAGATGCTTGGTACGGCTTCTCCGGGGGCTGAAACGACCGCCATCCCGTGAACGCCCCGCAGTCCGTCGGGCGCGGCCGTCCGGCACGAGTTTCAGATTACTCCGTGATCAGTAGCTGGGTACGTTTTCCGCAAGGCCGGTTGCCGGGGAACTGTGGGAGGAGTCCTGCATCTCCGGAAATTCGGCTCGATCGCAGCACGTTCCGATTAAACCGATGGTAACCGTCACGGATCCCAATGTCTCAATGCGACGTGGCGTGTCCATGAATTCAAAATGCATAATCCGCTTGTTCATTCCCGATATTGAATTGTTTTATGCAATGGTCAGTTCATTCGAAAATCTTCTATGGTGAACACCCTCGTTGTCATTGTGATGATGATCGTCATCAGAGTGAACTGCCGCACGCCGGTAAGGGGAATCAGGAATCTGTGGCAAGGGTAATCAGAAAACTGTGCCGCGACTGGCTGAAGGTCGACATCGGCGACGCTGTCGTGGCCAAGTGCCTCATGCCGGCATCCTATGCCCTGATGGCTACGCACAGGGAAATTCTCGCCAGACTGCCGTCCGAGATTTTGATCGCTGTCGACGAGATCGTCAAGAAGCTCAAGGGTATGAAGAAGTACGTCCGGAACTTCAGGAGGATCTCTCTCGTCGCCTTCAAGATCGGAAGCCGTTTGAGGAAGATGCTGGACGAGGTCATCGGGCCGGAGTTCGCGGGCGTGATATCGAGCGGCTGCTACAGCCTACTTTTCCTGCCTGAAAGAATACCCGAAACGGTTTTCCAGTTCTGTCCCGCGCATCTGCTCCGCGATTTCCAATTCTGCGAGGATCATGCGGAGGCGGAATTTGAAGCCGACCGCAAGTTCGGTGAACAGGGCATGGAGATCGTCAACAAGCTCATCCACGAGTACAGCGGGGACATGAAGGCAAGGGAGGGCGGTGACGTCTCCTCGGACGCGGCGCAGGTCCGGCAGGGGAAACTTTTCCTGCCGCGCGACAGGCTCATGGCGGACGCGCTCAGCTGCCCGACACCATATCGAAGTCGCGGGAGATAATGAAGCGGTTCCGGGATAATGGAGCCAGCTACTTCGCTTTCCCCGAGAAACTTTTCGTCTCGCCAACCAAAAATCTGGCCGAGCAGGGTGTCAGGGAGTGGGTTCTGGGAAGACAATTCAGCTATTTCGCACAGAGCCTGGGCGGGCTCAGCACCCTGGAGATTTTCTGCTCGATCCTTGGAACGCTTTAGCTCAAAGGCTTGGAACGCCGAAGCACAAAGGCTTGGATCGCTGAAGCTCAAAGGCATGGACCCGGTTGGGCGGCTCTTGAAGGCCCTGACAGCCGCCAGCAGGGGGGGCTCCCCTTTCTCGTGAACCCGGGACAGACCGTAGACCAGAAGTTCGTCAAGGAGGCGGACGAGGGGTACAGGGCGATAAGGGAACGCGAGGCCGCCGCGAAACGGGAGGCGGCCCTGAAGAAGGGCGAAGCAGAGACGGTGCCAAAAGACGCTGAAAGTTCCTCTGGACAGGACGGGCCCAGGGGACGACGGTCGAGACCCGGCCCGCAAGAGGCAGACGCCGGAAGGACCGGCCCGGGAGCGTAACCCCCGTGAGGGAGCCGAAGGAGTACGGGCCCTGGGGAGTCCCTCAGAAGGGCGATCCCGCATCCCATCGGCACGGAGGCAGTCCTCCAGGGGAGAAGCCGGCGTGCCCGACCCGGAAGGAGGACCGCGTTTCCCCGACCTGACCGCGTTCCTCCGGAGGGAGGAACCGGAGCGCCTTGCCCTGAAGGTGATCCGCCAAAGGGCAGTCCAACCCCCCAGGACACGGGCTACTTTCTCTTGCTCCTGGACGGCCTCCCACCTGTACCTGGAACGCCGTTCCCTCCCCCAGGACTGCCTCCCACCAGCTTTAAGATCAACCCCATACTGACACAGGACAGATCCCCCTTCTGCCCGTGAAAGGATTCATGGCCTTGGTGGTGACAGGCTTTAAAAAAATTATTGACTTTCGTCAATGCAGGCTCTAAAGTCAGCACGTTCAGGACAGCTACCGCTCTTTTATTCGGCAACAAAACCCGGCGGCTCCCTGAAGGATCATAAGCTGGTGCCTTCCTCCTCACACGGGGGTTCGCCTCCCGATGAGGGAGCGGGCTGGCGCTGGCCGCTCCGTATTCATATCGTTTCTGGAGTTACTCCTGCAATGTCGGCCTTACGCAGCAATGAATCAGTGACTGTTTCCCCGGCTCGGCTTCGTGGTCAGCATCGAGGTGGCGGCCAGGAAGCTTTGCTTGTATTGGCACGGTTATTGCATCTCTCTCGTGCGCCGTGAAAAGGTGCGCCCACCTTGCGGGTTGCGATACCCGCCCAGCAACTAACGTTCCAGCTGGTAGCGACCTCGGAGGTCATGGAGGAAACGAAGTGGTCTGAGC
>JAISEQ010000386.1 GCA_031264045.1 Deltaproteobacteria bacterium | reverse complement strand
CTTCTGCCAATATAATAATTAGATATACAACATTCTAATCATCAGTAATAGCCTATATATTACAGTTATGTTGGAAATATTGTATTTCAAGAAGAATGAAGAGTTAATATCAAATACTCATGCTGAAAGAAAAACCGTTTTCCGATTTCAAACAATCTTGATTTTTCATATGCGTAATATATATACACTATAATCAAACATAAAAAATTTGACCTTATGTCACTTGGATTTATCCTCATTCAAAACAGTAAAAATTGACCTGAATAGTTACCTTAAATAATCATTTGATCAACAAAAGCATTTTATCAATACATATTCCCAAAAATAATATGGTATCCGTTCATGGGAGGGGAGGATGATGCATAAGTCAGCCCTTTTATCGGTATTTCAAGATATGGAGATTGACCGCCTGACGCTGATTTTTAGCACGTAATGTGGGTTGAGCTTTACCGTTCGGAGCAATGCCGGATTTATGTCAAAACAGTTTAGCCACGCGCATGATAACCTGGTGCCGAAATGAATTTCACAGAAGGAACTCCGTGTCGCAGATTGGAGACATCTGTCCGTCTTCCGTAGCTTGACGGTTGCCTTTGTCGTTGTATTGGCGCCTGAATCTTCGAACCAGGCGGTTTTGTGGCGGCTCAAAGTGCGAGGCTTTCCGTCTGCGTCAGGCAGGTGCGATTCCCTGTCCAGACGCCGGTGTCCCGCCATTACCCGGCTGGTAGGAGTCGAAGTCCTCCGGCCAGGACTGTCAGCCCCGGCTCCGGGATTGCCTTAGAGGGCAGCCTCAGCTTTCGAGTGCGGGCGAACCTCTGCCGGCTCTGGCACAGTGCTTCCAGAGAAGCTGTGAGACCCGATAGGGCTACCTCAGAATCCCTTCGATCGGGCCCTGGGGCTTCCGAAAGCATGGCAACAGGAGCCTTTCGCGACCGATACCCAGGCCCCGGCCCAGCCCGGCCATCCTTCGGCCGGCTCCCCTTCGTGGGGAGGGCCACTGGCCGCGGCTTAGCCTGTCCTCCCTTCGGCGGGGCTTCGGTCGGCTCCCCTTCGGGTGCGGCTTCGTTCGCCTCCCCTTCAACGGCGGCTTCTCCAGGCCGTCCTTTCCGGTCCCGGAGCCGCCGCGCGGTTCTTCCCTGCACTCCTTCCCGGTCCCGGAGCCTCCGTTCGTCTCCTCCCTGCACTCCTTCCCGGTCCCGGAGCCTCCGTTCGTCTCCTCCCGTCCGCTGGTCTTCTCCTTCTCCCTTTTCTTCCTGTTTTCCTCGGCACGCAGGATCTTGCTTTTGGCCATCTCCTCCCGTAAAGTTTCATACTTCTTCGCCGCCTCCTCAACAAACTTCGGGTCAACGGTCTTGCCCGGATTCAGGAGCGAAGGCAGGGGATTCCTCTCAACGACGGCTTTCAGGGTTCCCCCCAGGAACTCCAGAACATTCAACTTCCTGAGCCTGAGCGTTTCATTTTATTAAACCCGGTCATGTTCCTGCGATAGTCTCAAGATATGAATTGTTGTTGACAGTGCAAACACAGTTATTTTGAACATGGGCGGGAGGGGGGGGCGGCCGGCGGATTGCGGCATACAGGCCGTTTTAGTAGCGTAAATTTTTAAGATCCGGTAACCGTTACCGTCTCTGTTTCCTGTCGGCAGGATTAGCCGTAAACTCTATGGTCAAAGCGGAGCCTTCCCGAAGGGCGGTTTTGAAGGCGGCTGCTTTCAGGCGGGCATCCTGAAGCCCGACAGCCGGGAAGACGCCAAGCGATTTCACCCTCCTTTTCCCCATGAAGGAGTAATTGACCATCCAGAGCTTGCTTCCGCAAGGATTTACCAGGAGATGCAGTCCAGACCTGCCGCCGCCGTCAAATAGCCTGTATCTGTTTTTCTGGGGGACGGCGTCCAGGATTTGGCTGTAGGTCAACACTGCTTCATCCCGTCAAAAAGCCGGACCGGCTTCAGTCACGCCTTCTGACTGCGTATCAGAGTTTCCGACAGTATAAACGGCCTCCTTTCGTCTTCTACTGTTATACTGCCGATTGAACGGCTTTCGCTCGCGGCTGTCCACGCTCTCCGCAGAAGCCCCCGGAAAACAAAACCCGCCTAAGTCCTGGACTTTGGCGGGTTTTAAGTGTTTTGAAGAAGGATCGGAACCAATAATAAACACAAATGGCTCCTCAGGACAGACTCGAACTGCCGACCCGGTGGTTAACAGCCACCTGCTCTACCAACTGAGCTACTGAGGAAAATTCCCCGCGTCCCCGGGAGGCACCTTCCGGGGGCTTCCGTGCGCAAGAGAGGATTTTACTCAAACGGAGGAAAAAGTCAACGCCAAATGCGCTTTTCATGGCCGGGGGGGCATTTTACGGAAGGATCACCGTCCCCGTGGCTTATCTGGCGGGTCCCCGTGGCTTATCTGGCGGCCGGTAAAGGGCCTGAGGCGGCCACGGGGCGCTGGGGGGGTGCCTCGGTATCGGGCCGGGACCCGGCACGGATACCGGGTTCAGTCGTCCTCGGAACCGTCCGGGGACAGCCAGTCGACCGTCTCGGGCTCGGTCTCCCCGGACCCGGGACCGTCTCCCTCCCGCTCCTGCTTCCCGCTCCCGTCCGCGTCCGCGTCCGCGGCGGAACCGGGCGCGTTCCCTGATTCCTCGGGCTCCCCGTCCTCGGCCGGGGCCGGGGAACCGTCGCTTATCTCTATCCTGGTCACGGGCTCCGGGGCGGGGGCGGGCCCCCCGTCGAAGGCCACCGGGTCGGACGGCCCGGTCTCCTCGCTGAAGCCGTTTATCTTTTCCTGGTATGCCAGGGCCTCCGCCTGGTAGCGGCTCGCCTCGGTGGGCGAGGAGAAGTCCAGGAAGGCTCCCTTCCTGTCCTTTTTCTCCTCCCAGCCGAAGTAGGCTATGACCCCGCCGACGCCGATGAGGGCCAGCGGGAGGAGGGCCTTCACCAGCTGCCAGAGGTACTCGAACCAGACGGCGAACAGGACGCCGCCGCCCAGGATTATCACGACTCCTATTATCAGTAAGGCTGGCATGGGGTCTCCGGAACGTCTGGGGGGACTTTCGGGCGGGGAGGGGGGCCCGCGGGGGATTCCCCGGCGGATCGGGGCCCGGGTGCGGCGGGCTTCCGGCCGTCGGCCGGAGGCGGGCCCGCGTGTCGAGGCGGGTCCGGACGGCAGGACGGCGATGGGCATGGGTGAGCGGGGGGGGGAAGCGGGGCCGGCGCCGTGCCGCGGGATGCGGGCGGGTACGGCCCGGTGGGGGCCGGCGGGCCTAGGGCCTCTTCCCGCACTCGGTGCAGAGCCCGTCGGGGCCGATTATGCCTATGCAGGACTCGTCGGAGCACAGCCTGCGCTTCTTTTTGGCCTGGGTCTTGGAAATCTGGGCGGCCACCAGGGCCTTGCCGCAGCTGGGGCAGAACTTGGCCCACAGCGGAGCGGGCTCCTTGCAGGCGGGGCAGATGTCCGAAGGGAACTCCGCCCCGCACACCTCGCAGGTAAGTTTCAGTATTGTGACGCGGGCCCGCCGGGGCCCTGGCTCCCTTCGTCTCTGTGTCTGCGCCGGCGGGCCCTCTGGAAGGCTCCGGGCGGGGTCCCGCTGGGGGGCGGGGAGGGCGGGGCCCGGCCGGCGGACGGCCCCGTGGCTTCGGACGCGGCCGGCGGGGCCGCTGTTGAAAAAGGGGGGGCCGGTGCTATAATGGGCGAAACGACATTCGGGGCCCGGGCCCCGGGCTTCATGTGGCCTGAGTACGGGGCGGCGCGGGGGCCGGCCCGCCCCCATGTTACTATACCCGGTGCCGGAGATCCATACCGGCCTGGAGCGCTCCTGCGCCGCCCCCCCACGGACGGGGGGGCCGCCGCGTCCCCGGAGGATCACCAAGTGGCCAAGCGCATAGCCGTCGACCAGGCCCGTCCGGGCCAGATCCTGGCCGAGGAGATCACCCGCCAGGACGGCGTGCTCCTTGCCTCGAGGGCCTCGGAGGTGACCGAGGGGCTCATCCGCATGCTCGGCCGCATGAACGTCGACACCGTGGTGATTGAGGAGGCCGAGCAGAGGACGGAGGAGGACATACGCGGGGAGCACGCCGAGGAGGTCGCGAGGATAGCCCGCGTCTTCAGGCGCGCCGGGGACTCCCCTGTCCTGGCCGCCCTCAGGCGCACCCTGGTCTTCATGTCGGAGCAGGAACGGGACAAGGCCCTGGAGTTCCTGGAGCTCTCCCGCGAGCCCGAGGCCCCGGAGGACGGCGGCTCCGCCGACGGAAACGTGCCCGGGGCGGCCCCGGAGGCCGGCGCCGGGGCGGTCCAGAAGCCGGCGGGGAAGCTCGAGACGGTCGACGAGCCCGGACCGCGGACGAAGGCTCCCGTGAAGCTTGAGACCGCCGACGAGCCCGCGTCCCGGCGGAAGGCTCCCGTGAGGCTCGAGACCGCCGACGAGCCCGCGCCCCGGCGTAAGGCTCCCGGGAAGCTCGAGACGGCCGGCGAGCCCGGGCCCCGGCGGAAGGCTCCCGTGAAGCTCGAGACCGCCGGCGATCCCGGGCCCCGGCGGAAGGCTCCCGTGAAGCTCGAGACCGCCGACGAGCCCGCGCCCCGGCGGAAGGCTCCCGTGAGGCTCGAGACGGCCGACGATCCCGGGCCCCGGCCCGGGGTTGCGGGGAAGCTCGAGACCCCGGGGGACTCGAGGCCCGCCGGGGCGGCCCCGGAGGTCGGGGACGGTACGGGCACGGAAGGGAGCGGGGGTAGCGGGGGAGCATGACTGCGGACGTAACCGTGCAGGACAGGATGCAGGCCAAGAAGGAGGTGAGGCGGATCAAGAACCTCCCCACCGTGCCGGGCATCGTGGCCAAGATTTCCAGGATAGTGGAGAACCCCGAGACTTCGGTGGCCGAGGTGGGCAGGCTCATCTCCCAGGACCAGGTTCTCTCGGCGAAAGTCCTCCGCATGGCCAACAGCGCCTTTTTCGGGATGTCCAGAAAGATCAGCTCCATCCCCCAGGCGCTGGTCATCCTGGGCTTCGAGGTGGTGAAGGGGCTGGTCCTGACGTCCAGCGTCTTCGACATGATCCAGAAGAGCATGGCCGGGCTCTGGGAGCACTCGATAGGCTGCGCCGCCGCGTCCGGGGTGATAGCCTCCCACCTCGGCAGGGACGACGCCGAGGAGGTCCTGGTGGCGGGGCTCCTCCACGATCTGGGCAAGGTGGTGCTGGCGCTGAACCTGCCGGACGAGATGCGGCTGGTGCAGGAGAAGGTGGAATCCGAGGATCTGAGCTTCCACGAGGCCGAGGGCCGGGTGCTGGACTTCGACCACGCGGAGATAGGCCAGTGGCTGGCCGAGCACTGGAACCTTCCCGAGACCATAGCCGAGCCCATGCGCCTCCACCACCGCCCCGAGAAGGCCGTGCTGAAGCCCGAATGGACGGCAATCGTGCACATGGCCGACGTCCTGGTGAGGGCCAAGGGGTTCGGGCACGCCGGAGACGACCAGGTGCCCCCCGTCTCCCCCGGGGCCTGGGAGATCCTGGGCCTCCGCAAGACCGACTTCCTGCCCATCCTTGAGAAGCTCGACCCCAAGCTCGCGGCTCTGAAGGATCTGACGGCCCTGAACTGAGGGCGCCGCTTGAGACCCCCGTTCCGGAAGGCCTGCTGGACCCTCGTCTCCGCCGCCGCGGCGCTGGCGCTGGATCTGTGCTCCAAGAGGCTCGTGGCGGAGTCCATGGATCTGGGCACCGGGAGCGCCGTCGCCCCATTCTTCAACCTCGTCCTGGTCCAGAACACCGGGGCCGCCTTCAGCATGCTCTCCGGCACCGGGGCCGGCCACGGCCTGAAGCTGGCGCTCCTGTCCCTGCTGGCCATGATTCCGCTGGCCGTCTTCTACTGCCAGGCCCGGGACCGCGACCGGCCGATGCTCGTCGCCCTGGGAGCCATCCTTGGCGGCGCCCTCGGCAACATCCACGACAGGGTGCGGTTCGGGGCAGTCACGGACTTTCTTGACCTTCACTGGGGGGAGCACCACTGGCCCGCCTTCAACCTGGCGGACGTCTTCGTGGTGGCGGGCATAGTCTGGCTGCTGGGAGTGACCCTGAAAACCTCCTTCAAGGGCGCCGGCCGCCCTCCGGGCGGCAGGGCGCCTTCCGGCGCGGAGGCGGAGGCCGGAAGGGGCGGCGGAGCCGGTCCGGGTCCGGGAGGCAGGGCAGGGGGGGGCCGGCGGAAGAGGGGCGGGAAGCGGGGCTGAGAAGGGGCGGAAGGCTTTCGGGTTCCGGGCTCCCGCGGGCCGGGCCTCCCTCGGTCCCGTCCCCGCCGGGCGGGCTGCGGTGCGGGCGGATGCCCGTGCCCGGCGGAGACTTTCGCGGGCCGGGGCCGTGCCGGCGTCCGGGTGCCGTCCCGCACTTTCCCTTTTCGCAGTTTCCTGGTAAATTCGGTACGGGGATCCGTGCAGGCCCGGTCCGGCGAGCCGCTGGCCGCCGCCGCTTCCCCGCGGCCGCGTCCCCGGCGGCGTTCCCCGGGCCGCTGGGCGGACGGAAGGCCGCGCCGTCCGCTCCCCCGGCGCGTTTCCGCGTTTCCGCGCTTCCGTCCTTCCGGGCGCGTTCCGGCTTCCGGACGTCCGATTCCCGGAGCTCCCGTCCCGCGTCGCGCCTGTGCGGCGGCCGGGCTAGCACGGCGTTCTTCTCCGGAAGCCCCGCCCGGGGCCGCCCGGACCGCCCGGGCGTTCCGGAGGGCTTCAGTTTCCGTCCGTTTCAGCCCTGTTCCGCCCGCGGCCGTGCCGGCCGCTCCGGGAGAGCGGCCCGGAGCCCCGTCCGGCCCGCCCGCGTGAGGGGACCCTTGACGCTGGTACTCATCGCAGAAATCGACATGATCACGGCGCAGTACATCGCCGGGACCCTGGACGCGGCGGGCTTCGAGACCCGGGCTACCGACAGCCAGACCGACGCCATGGCCATATACCAGGAACGCAGGGCGGATCTGGTGTTCACCAACTATTATCTCGGGGACGGGAGCGGCGTCGGTCTCCTGAAGGCGCTGGCCAAGGTGGACCCGGACTTCCTGGGGGTGATGGCCACGGGCATCGGGAGCGAGGACATAGCCCGGGAGGCCATGCTCTCCGGGGCGTCGGACTACGTGGTCAAGAACGGGGACTTCTACAGGAACCTCCCCGAGATGGCCGGGCGCTTCGTGTCCCAGCACAGGGAGAGCCTGGACGCGAGGAAGGCCAGGACCGACTCCGAGCGCCTGGAGGCCCAGGTGGAGCTGGCCGGGTGGCTGGACCACAACTTCAAGAACATCCTCTCCGCCGCGACGGGATTCCTGTCGCTGCTCGACTTCGGGAGCGAGCGCCAGACAGACGAGAAGCGCAGGGAGTACGTCTCCGACACCCTGGAGGCCCTGCGCACCGCCATGAAGCTCCTGGACCGGCTCTCGGCGCTGGGGCATTCCGGGAGCCGGGAGGGGGCCCGCCAGGCCCTGGTCGCCCAGGTGGCGGACGACGCCTACCGCTCGGCCAGGGATCCGGAGAAGTCCCAGCCGGAGGACCGGGCGGCGCTGGCGTCCGCGGCCGCCCGCACGAACTTCATCAACCGGACCCGTCTCCTTCCGCCCCAGCGGGTGGTCTTCGAGGACCTCTTCACGGTCTTCGAGGCCCTGTTCCGGAACTCGCTCGAATCCCTGACCGCCGTGGGCGAGGGACCGGAGATCTCCGTCTCGGCCGAGCGGGAGGGCCCGTACCTGGTCGTCGAGGTCGCCGACAACGGGAGGGGCATGGACGAAAAGGTGCTCCGCCGCGTCTTCGACCCCCTGTTCTCCACCAAGGGCCAGGTGGGCGTGGGCGTCTCGCTCACGATAGTGAAGACCCTGGTGCAGCGCCACTTGGGGGAGATCACCGTGAAGTCCGATCCCGGACGGGGCACGCTCTTCAGGTTCACGTACTTCGTGGGCGAGGACGACCTCTCCCCCTCCTCCGCGAACGCCGGCTGGTGACGTCCCCGTGACGGCACTGGATCCCGGAGGGGCGCGGGGAGCGGACGGGCAGGCTTCCCCCGCGCCGGAGAGCCTGCTGCTGCACGCCTGCTGCGCCCCGTGCTCCGCCTACACGCTGAAGGCCCTCTTCGGGCGCTTCCCCAAGGTGAAGATCCTTCTCTGGTACTTCAACCCCAACATCCACCCTGCCGCCGAGTACCGCCGCCGCAGGGACGCGCTGGCCTACCTGCACTCCCGCAGGGACTCGTTCCTCCCCGCGGGGGCCGGCCTCTCGCTCGACCTGTCGGAGCCCTACCGCCCCGACGAGTTCCTCTCGGCCGTCGCGGGGAGCCCCCGGAGGCCGGAGCGCTGCGCCGTGTGCTACGGCATGAGGGTGGCGGCCGCCGCCGGGATGGCCAGGAAGGCGGGGTGCGAGGCGTTCACGACCACGCTCCTGTACAGCCGCAAGCAGGGCCACTAGCTCATAAGGGATGCCGGAAACGAGGTCGAGGGAGCGGGCGGGCCCCGTTTTCTCTACCAGGACTTCAGGGCCGGCTGGAAGGAGGGCAGGGAGCTCTCCGCGAGGCTCGACGTCTACCGCCAGAACTACTGCGGGTGCCTGTACGGGGAGTTGGACAACTGAATGGGCCCCCCGGAGCCGCGGGCTTCCTGGGCCGGCCGCCTCGCCGTGCCGCGCGGCGCCCGGCACCCGGCGGAGTTCCGGAGCGGGGCGCCTATTCCTGGCCGAGGCTTCTCGAGAAAGCCGTGAAGTCTATGCACATGAAGATCAGGGCCTTTCCGTCGGCCTCGGCGAAATGGCCCGTGAACCTGGGTTCGTCGCCGGGACGGTAGTTCCTGGCGGCCTCTCCCTCCTCGGCGGTGGCGTTCGCCGGGACGAGGCACCTCAGCTCCGGCGCCCCGGGCGGGAGCTCCCCCGCTGACTCCGGCGGGAGCTCGAGGGCCACGGTCCAGAGGCCGTCCAGGTCGGGCTCGATTGTCCGGATCCGGAAGCCGGTCAGGAACAGCTGTCTCCTGTAGGTCTCGGCCGCCTTGGCCGGATCGCCGGCGAAATCCCGCAGGACGGTGAGGAGAGGCACTTCCCTGTCGGACTCCCGGGAGCCTGAGGGCACGGCGGCGAGGGCGAGGGCGAGCGTGAGGGCGGCCGCGCAGGCGGTCCGTGCGGGGCTCCGGCGGACGGGAGGTTCTTTCTGGGCGTTCATTTTTCGGCGCTTCACCTTTAGTGGCGGCTGGAGGGAATCCGGAAGGCGGACGGGGGTTCCGGGGGATACGGCCGGGGCCCGCCCGGACCGGCCGCCCGATGGGGAAGGCCAGGAGCGCCAGGGCCCTCGGGAGCCGAAGCCTTGCGGTCCCTCCGGATGTCCGGAGCTTCGCGTCCCTTGCGGGTCTCCCTGGCACTGCGGCCCCCGGGGGTCTCCCTGGCACTGCGGTTCCCGCCGCCGTCACGGACCGGGGCTTCACGGACCGGCGAGCCCGTAGTTCACGGGACGGCCGGCTTACGGGGCGGTCCGGTCCGTCAGGATCCCGGCCAGAGCGTCCAGGGCACGTCTGGCCAGGCGGTTCAGGGCGGTCCTTCCCGAAAGCCTTCGCGCCAGGGCGGGGGAGAGCGCGTAGTACGCCCTCACCAGCGCCCTGCCGGGCGCGTTCGGCATGAGTCTCCCGTCTCGGAAGCGCCTCCAGGCCACGACCTCCGGCGCGAAGGGATTCCCGTAGACCGCCGTCGCGATGAAGCAGCGCAGGTCCCTTGAGCCGCGGCGGCCTCCGGCGCAGATGTCGGCCATGGCCATGGGCTGGTCCAGGAAGCGGTATGCGTACTCCATCATGAGCTCCGCCTCCCGGCCCTTCGGCGCCAGGCGCGCGGCGGTGACGAGCCGCGTCCTCAAGGCTTCCTGGGACGCGGCGAAGCTCGAGCGGAAACCCTCCCAGTCGGAAAGGACATCGCGTCCCCTGCCGGCGGCGAGCTCGGAGGCGCTGTGGACGAAGCCCCCGTAGCGGTGGATGGAGGGCCCCAGGATCACCGCCGAGACCGTTCGGCGCGAGGCGGACCGTGGGTCCCGGGAGTCGGGGCCGAAGGCGGCGAGCAGGGCCCCGGACGCCTTGTGGACCAGATAGACGCGCTTTCCCCGCTCGGAAGTGTCCAGGGCGCTCTCCACGAAGGAGGGCTTTATGTCGGCCTTCAGGAAGTCTATCATCCGGAGGCCCTTGAAGACTCCGCCCGCTGGCCGGTGAAGAAGACAGTCCGCCAGCCCCTTCCACGCCTCGTAGCTTTCCGGGTTTACGGCGGCGGCCTCCTTGAAGAGATCCTCGGCGGCGGCCAGATCGGATCTGGCCATGGCTTCCCGTCCGCGCCCCGCAAGCGAGACGTCCACCGGGATGTCCGGGCCGGCATCGGAGCTGCCGGACGGTTCCGGGGAAAGGCGTGAGCCGTGCGGGGAGGGCGGGGGTCCGGACGCGGGCGTTATCCCCGTTTCGTGCGGGGCGGCCGCGTCCGTCCGGGCCGGGAGTTCCGGGACCGCGGGTCCCGGGCACCCGTCCGGTTTCCCGGTCCGTGTCCCCGGAGGCTCGCCCGCGCGGGGAGCGCTCCCGCCGTCCCCGCCGGCATCGGAAGAAGCGTCCTCCGCCGCGGCGCCGCCGGCACGTTCCCCGTCCTCCGGGGCGGAGGACGTTCCGGGAGAAGGAGCGGAGACCCGAGGCATGGCCTCCTCGGCGACCCTGTCCGCGGCAAGGGCCATGGAAGCCTTCGCGGAAGGGTCCTGGCCCTCGGCTTCAGGGTTGGGGATTACCGTGCCGCACTTGGGGCATGCGAGGTCCTCCCCTGCGGGATCAGGGGGGATTTCGGCCCCGCAGCCTGGGCAGATGATGGTGTCGGTCATTGGCTGCCTCCGGCCAGCGGGCGACGCTTCCAGCGGGAGCGGCTCTGGCCCGCGCTGGCGGGGGGTACGACCTCCGTGCGCGTTTACTAGACTTTACGGGTTGCGGGGAGGAAAAGCAAGATGCCGGAGGGGAAGCGCGCCGAACGCGCGAACGGGAGCGGGGCGGAACTGGGCGGGAGGGTTTCGGGAGGGAGC
>JAISEQ010000515.1 GCA_031264045.1 Deltaproteobacteria bacterium | reverse complement strand
GGAGAGGCTCATTTCGGGCGCCGCGCGGCGCACGCCTTCCACGATGTGGGGGACGTCCAGCGCCCAGATGCCGAGGGTGGCGCCGGCGGGGGCGTTGCCGCCCAGGATTATCGCCCCGTCCTGGGTCTGGGAGAGGATGGCCCGGACTATGGGGGGCCTGCCTCCGCCCCTTTCCAGGAAGATGGGTATCATGTGGGTCGAGAAGAGCTGGCCGTCGCGGCACAGCCCCAGGGTCTCCAGGAAGTCCAGGACGGGCATGCCGTTCACCCGGCGGATCAGGTTGGCCTCGGATTCGGTCACCACGGCCTTGTCCCGGAGGGTCTTCCTGGAGGAGACCGGGTAGACTGCGAACCGCGGCCGGGCTTCGGAGCCGAGGAGGATCATCGCCGCCCTGGAGGCCCAGGCGGCCCCGTTGTAGATCACCCTGGGCGAGCGGGCCGCGGCCGCGTAGTCCGAGGCGAGGCAGCCGAACATGGGGATCCCGCCGGATATGGCGTCCAGGGCGTAGCAGATTATCTCGCCCGAGGCGCACCACTGGAGGAATGGCCCGAAGACCAGGGCCGCCGCTGGCTTTTCGCGGAGGACGCCCAGGGCGTCCGCGTACATGCCCTCGCAGGGCCCGCGCACCTCGTCCTCCATGGGATCCGAGAGCGCCGCGGCCATGCGCACGTCCGGGCTGGTCAGGACCGACACCGTCAGGAGGGTGCTGTCCACCGCCCCCGAATCGGAGGAGTGGAGGAGGGTGTTCACCCCCACCGTGGGGAAGGGGAGGGCGCGGCAGACCGCGGCGCAGGCGCCGGTCTCGACGAAGGCGTTGTCGCAGTGCACGATGCCCAGCGTGTTCCTGGAGAGCGGCCCGGCGTCCCTTATCTGCGCCAGCACGTCCCTGGCAGCCAGGTTCCCGTCGTCCGCCTCGCCGGTCTGGGCGGAGATCATCCTGATCACGTGCCGGGCTTCCCTTCCGTCTCGGTGGACAGCCTGGGCTGGGCCGCCTTGAAGGCGTCCACGACGCGCGGGTCGAAGACCGTGCCCCGTCCGGAGGCTATGACCAGTGCCGCCTCGGAGAAGCCCATGGGCTCCTTGTAGGTCCTGGAGTCCAGAAGCGCGTCGAAGACGTCCGCCACGGCCATCACCCTCGCGCAGAAGGGGATGTCATCGCCCGAGAGCCCGTCCGGGTAGCCCTTGCCGTCCCAGCGCTCGTGGTGGGAGAGGGCCATCGTGACCGCGAAGTCCTGGAAGCCGGCTCCCCTGGGGATCTCCTGGAAGACCCGGCGCAGTATCTGGGCGCCTATGGCGGTATGGGTCTTCATGACCCCGAACTCCTCGTCGTTCAGAAGGGTAGGCTTCAGAAGGATGAAGTCGCTGATGCCTATCTTCCCTATGTCGTGGAGGGGCGCGGCCCTCGTCATCATGTCGGCGGTGGCCGGGTTCAGCTGCCCCGGGAAGGCGTCCGCCGCGAGAAGCTCGTCAGCGAGGGCCATGACTATCCTGGCGGATCTCCTCGATCCCCCGAAGCTCTTGGCGTTCCGGTGCTCGATTATGTCCGCGAAGGACGTGATGATGGCGTCCTCGAGGGCCCTCACCTGGGCGTCCACGTCCCGCTTGGCGGCGACCAGGGCCAGGTGGGTCTCGATGCGGTGGATCAGGATCTCCCGCTCCACGGGCTTCCCGATGAAGTCGGCGGCTCCGGCCTTCAGGGCCTTCAGCTCCGTCTTCACGTCGTGGCTCGCGGTCAGGAATATGACCGGTATCGAGCGGTGCGCCACGTTCTCCCGGAGCTTCGTCAGGGTCGCGAAGCCGTCCATCTCCGGCATCTCGATGTCCAGAAGTATCAGATCCGGCGCCGCCTTCCCGCAGATCTGGACGGCCTGCGCGCCGCTCTTCGCCAGCGACACGTCGTAGAGGTCCTCTATCTGGATGCTTATCTGCTCGAGGTTGGTCAGGTTGTCGTCCACTATGAGGATATGTTTCATGCTTGCCGCCCGCGGTTACGGGGCCCCCGCCGGGGCCGTATGGCCTCCGCCGCCGTGACTCTCGGCGGCTCTTCCGGAAGCCCCGCCTGGGGGCCCGGCGGCCCTGAAAGCGTGTATTGACGCCAAATAATATCAGATTGGCCTCCTGGCCGCAAGACGGGCAGGCAGCTTCGCTTCCGTCGGCCATGCCTCTTTCCGGGCTCGCGGGGCACGGCATCGCGGCAGGCAGGCACAGTGCAGGGGGGCTGGGGCGGCGAGGGGAGCGGGCCTGCCGGGCCGGGCCGGGGGAGGGGAGAGAGCCCGGCCGGGCAGGTTTGATGAGCCCGCCGTGAAGAAATTTCACGGATAACGCTTAGATGACAGTCGTCAGAAATGAAGAGTTGCATCGTAAGGTTAAATTAAGTGTTCTTTAGGTTCTCAGTTCCTTTTCCGTCCCTTGGGGGCTGGCTTGGCGGGTTTCTTCCCGGCCTTCGCGGGTTTCGCCGTTCGGGCCGCTTTGGGGGCGGCGGCCTTCGATGCCTCGGCCTTCGGGGAGGGGGACTTCGGGGTTCCTGCCGGTCCGTGGGCGGGCTTTCCCTGCTTCCCGGCCTTCGCCCCGGCTGACTTTCCCGGCTTCCCGGCCTTCACCCCGGCTGAATCTCCCGGATTTCCGGCCTTCGCACCTGCTGACTTTCCCGGATTTCCGGCCTTCGCACCTGCTGACTTTCCCGGCTTCCCGTCCCTCGCCTCCGCAGGATCCGCCTCCTTCGCGGCTTGCGCCCCGGACGTACGGTCCGGATCGTGGCCGGCCTCCGCCGTCACTGATGTCTCGGGGGATGCGGTCCCGACCGCCCAGCCCGTTCCGGCCGAGGCGGCCTCCACGGTTCCGGAACCCGGAGCGGCTCCGGTCCGGCCCTCCAGGCCCTGCGCGTCGGGCATCGGGGCGAACTTCGCCCCGCCCGAGGCCATGAGGCTCCTGGAGGCCCTCTCCAGGGCGTCCGCCCTGGACGAGAAGGTTCCGGAGGGCCTGCCGGGTCTCCCGTCCGCACGCGAGTCTCCCGGGGCGGAGTCCGTCGGGGTCCGGGACCTGGAGGCCGCCTCCTTCTCCCGCATCGCCTTGACCTCGTTCCAGACGGCGTAGCGCACGGCGTCCAGGCCCTCGCGGGTGACGGAGGAGAATCCCAGCACGCTGATCGCGGGGAGGGCCTTCCTGAGGGCTTTCAGGGCCTTCGGGGCCTCGGGGAGATCCGTCTTGCTCATGGCGATGAGCGCCGGCTTCTCCAGCATGGAGGGATCGAAGCGCTTCAGCTCCAGGCGGATGGCATGGAGATCGCGGAGGGGATCGGCGGGATCCAGGCGGGTGGGGTCCAGGACGTGCAGGAGCACTCCGGCGCGGGATACGTGGCGGAGGAACTCGTGGCCGAGGCCCAGGCCTTCCGAGGCCCCGTCGATGAGGCCGGGCAGATCGGCTATGACGTAGGAGGACTCGCCCGCGGCGACCGTGCCCAGGACCGGTTCCAGCGTGGTGAAGGGGTAGTCCGCCACCTTGGGGGTGGCGGCCGAGAGCCTGGATATCAGGGAGGACTTGCCCACGTTGGGGTAGCCCACCAGGGCCGCGTCCGCGAGAAGGCGGAGCTCCAGCACGATCCGTCTCTCCTCGTAGTTCCCGCCCGGCTGCGCGAAGCGCGGCGTCCTGAAGCCCCCGGAGGCGAAGCGGGCGTTGCCCTGTCCGCCCCTCCCGCCGCTGCACACGGTGAACTCGTCCCCGGGGCCGGGAAGGTCGGCAATCAGCCTGCCGGTCTCGGCGTCCAGCACGGCCGTCCCGGCGGGGACCATCAGCACCAGATCGTCCGCGCTCTCGCCCGTCCGGTTCTTGCCCATGCCCGGGCTTCCGTTCCTGGCGTGGAAGTGCTGGTTGAAGCGGAACCTCAGAAGCGTCTCCCTCTGGTCGCCGGCCTTTATCACCACGTCCCCGCCGCGTCCCCCGTCCCCCCCGTCGGGGCCGCCCTTGGGGACGTACCTCTCGCGTCTGAAGCTCACGCACCCGGCTCCCCCGTGCCCGCTCCTGACCCATATCTTGGCACGGTCCACGAACTTCAAGCGCCGTCCCCCCCTTCATGAGCTAGAGAAAAAAGTCCGGGGAGATTCCCCGGCCCACCATGATAGCATCGTGACATACCCCGGGCTAAAGCCCAGGGGCTTCCCGTATGCCGTCTCAGGCCAGCCAGATCAACGTCCGGGCTAACCCCGCGTGTCCCGCGGTTCTTATCGATGAGCAGGCCGAGTATGCGCAGGCCCTCGGCACGTATGTTCCGCGCGGCGTTCAGGTCCC
>JAISEQ010000493.1 GCA_031264045.1 Deltaproteobacteria bacterium | reverse complement strand
GGGTCGACTATTGCTGTCGGATGGATTCCCATGTGTGCCTGGCGGCCGTCTGCGGGCGGCCGAAGTCTGTTTCGGGCGGGAGCCTGCCCGCCTCAGCCGGATCCTGGACGGGGCGGGGGCCCCGTCCCGGCGGCCCCGCGGTCCCCCGCGCCCCGGTCCCTAGCAGGCGGCCGTGATCAGGGCCTCGGCGGCCTTGTCGCCGTCCACGGAGGCATGGGCCTTCACCTTGAAGGCGTGCGTCCCCACATGGACGAGCTCGGCCGCGAGATCTAGGCGGTCGCCGGGCACCACCTGCCTCCTGAACTTCACCCTGTCGCAGCTGGCCAGGAAGAACAGCCCGGACTCCACGCGGTCGGTGCAGATCCCTTCCGGCCTTTCCTCCGGGAAATCCCTGTAGCTTATGGAGAGCATGAGCAGGGCCGCCTGGGCCATGGCCTCCAGGATGAGCACCCCCGGCATGACCGGACGGCCGGGGAAGTGGCCCAGGAAGAATTCCTCGTTGGACGTGAGGTTCTTGTAGGCCGCCACGGACTTCCACGGCTCGAGGCCGGTCACCCGGTCGACGAGGAGGAAGGGGTAGCGGTGGGGCATGTGCCGGGCTATCTGTTCTGATGTGTAGATGTTCATGGACGCTGGAGGGTCTTTCCGTTCTCGGACTTGCGCGGGCCCCCGTCCGGGGGCCAGCGGACAGCGGTGTTGGGGATGGGGCGGCGCCGGGGCGAAGGGTCCGCGGCGCGCGGGGGCGGAAGGCGGCGCGGGGGCGGAAGGTGGGGGCGCGCCGCCCCCGGCCGGCCCTACTTGCGGCCCTCGCTTCCCAGGTAGCGGTCCCTGAGCTCGGAAAAGGAGCTGCTTTTCCGGAGGTGGTCCAGGAGGTTCCGGAGCCGCGGCAGGAACCTCCTCGCCAGGGCCTGGAGCTTCAGCTCCTCGTCCAGGGGGATGCAGGGGGTGCCCGCCCAGGCCGTGCGGCCGGCCGGCACCTCGCCCGTGACGCCTGTCTGGCCGGTGATGATGGCGTCGGCGCCCACCCTGGTGCCGTGGGAGAGACCGGCCTGGCCGAGGATGAAGGCCCTGTCGCTCACGGCGGCATGCCCCGCCGTGCCCACCTGGGAGGCCAGGAGGCAGTCCCGGCCGATCTCGCAGTTGTGGCCGACCTGGACCAGGTTGTCGAGCTTGGAGCCCCTGCGGATGAGCGTGTCGGCGATGAGCCCGCGGTCCACGCAGGTGTTGGCGCCTATCTCGACGTCGTCCTCTATGACCACGCCGCCCAGGTGCGGGTTCCGGTAGTGGATGAGGCGCCCGGTCTCCGGGTCGGGGGCCTGGGTGTAGCCGAAGCCGTCCCAGCCTATCACCGCCCCGGGGCCTATCACGCACCTGGCGCCGATCCTGACCCTCCAGAGGACGACCGCCCGGGCATGCACCGCCGTGCCCTCCCCTATCTCGACGCCGTCCTCGACCACGGCCCCGGGACCAATCCTCACGTTCCGGGCGAGCTTCACCCCGGCCCCGATGTAGGAGCCAGGGCCGAAAACCACGCCTTCCGCCGCCTCCACGCCCGCGCGGTCCTTGAAGAAGGGCTCGGCGGTCGCCCAGGAGGGCCGGATGGCCTTTTCGGCGAGCTCGAGCAGGCCGACGAAAAGGAGCCTCGGGTCGGGGGTGATCACCATGACCGGAGGAGGCGGGGCCCCCGGCGCGGGACCGGGGAGGCCCTGGGCGAGCGCCGGCGTGGTGAGGACGGCCGCGGCCCCGTTGGAGGCGGCGTCCGCCAGGAACTTGGCCTTCACCGCGAAGGTGACGGCGCCCGGCGGGGCCTTCTCCTTGAATGCGCAGAGGAAGCCCACCTCCGTCCCCGGGTCGCCGCGTATCTCGTAGCGCGGGGCCTTGCCCCCGCCGGCCGCGGCCAGGCCGCTGGCGAGCGAGGCGGCCGCTTCCGCGAGAAGCGCGTCCAGAGGCCTGGGGACGATGCCTAGCACGGATTCCACCCCCGGGCGCCGGAGCCCGTCCCGCCGCCGGGGCGGAGAGCCGTCCAGGACGGGGCGGCGAGGTTCAGGCGGATTCCCCCCAGGGGGCGCGGCGGTGGGGGCGCGGGGAACCCGCCCGAAGCCCGGGGCGTGGCGGGTGCGCCCGGCCCGGTCCCGCCGGAAGCGCCCCCGGGCCCGGCTTCGCAGTCCCGGCGGTTCACTTCCCGCCGTCCAGACGGCGCGTCACCTCTTCGGTGATGTTGTAGGAGGCCTCCACGAAGAGCACCCCCCCGGAGGCGGAGTCGATCACCATGGAGAAGCCCTTGGAGCGGGCTATCTCGGCGGTTATCTTCTCGGCCCGCTCGGCCAGGGGCGCCATGGCCTCCTCGAACGCCTTCTGCATTTCCTCGGTGGACTTCCTGGCCTGCTCCTGGTACTGGGAGATCTCGCGCATGAGCTCCTGGGTCCGGCGCTCGCGGGCCTCCTGGGAGAGGGTGGAGGCCTGCTTGCGGAGGTCCTCCTCCTTCTTCTCGAGCTCGGCCTGCTTGGTCTCCAGGGTGCGCTTGAGGGACTTGTACTTGGTGTCCAGCTTGCTGGAGGCAGCCTTGCCCTGCTTGGAGTCTCCGATGGCCTTCCGGACGTCCACGACGCCTACCGTGAAGCCCTCGGACTGGGCGAGGGCGTCGGCGGCCTTCCAGACCAGGGCGAGGGAGACGAGGGCGGCAAGGCTGATGATGGTTAAGGTCTTGAGCGTGGGCATGAATACCTCCGGGTAAGGTTGCCGGGGAAGGGGGGGCTGCCCGCCGGGGCGTGGGGGCGTGGTGGCCTGCCGGGGCGGGCCTGGCGGCCCGGCGGGGGCGGGAGACCCGCTCCGTGCGGTTTCAAACTGGACATTGTAGCATCTTCCGTTGGAAAAAACACTCGCCGCCGGGAGCCGGACCGGGGCCGCGATAAGGAAGGGTTTCGGCGGTCAGGGGGCCTCCGCCGGGTAACGCCGCTCCGGGGCGGAGGCTCGGGGGGCAGGACGTGCCGGAAAAGGAAGGGCGGGGAAGGCCCCGGAAGGGGCCGCCGGGTGAAAGGCGGCCCGTGTCCGCGGAGGAGGCGGCCGGTTGGCTGCCGGACGCGCCCCCGGCAGCGCGGGCGCGGTCCGGAATGCCGGGAGAACTTCCCGCCCCGGACGGGGGCGGGCACAAAACCGCCCCCGGAGCCGGGAAGCGGCCGGGGGCGCGGGGCTAGGCGCGGGCGGGAGATGAGGGGCAGCGGGGCCCGGCCAGGGCGGGACGGCGGGGGCGCGGGCCCCGGCGCGGAACGGCGGCGGGGTAGGGGGAGGGGGGAAGGCGGGCCCCCTCCCGGCGGCGGCCGGCC
>JAISEQ010000414.1 GCA_031264045.1 Deltaproteobacteria bacterium | reverse complement strand
CCGCCCGGCCCCCCGCCCCCCGGGCGGGGGCCCCGGGGGGGGGGGGCGCGGCGCGGCGGGGCGCTGGCCCCGGTCCGTGCCCGGGCCTCCGGGAGAAGGAGGGGCGGAGGGCCCCGCGGCCCTTCCGGCGGGCGGCGCCGGGGGCGGCATGCGGCCCGGCGGCGGATACGGGGAGTCGCCTTCGGCCCGCGCGGGGAACGCCGGGGCGGGTCCGCCGGGTCCGGCTCCCGGGATTGCCGGAGCGTCCGGGGGCAATGCCCGGCCGTCCTCGCCCGGCTGGCCGGCCCGGCGCGCGGCGGGGGACCCGCCTCTCCCCGCGCCGGGTTCCGGGCCCCTCCCCGCGGCAGGCCCGTCTCCTCCCGTCTTCTCCTGGAGCCAGGAGAGGTAGTCCTCCCCCGGCGCCTCGGGGGACGGGGCGCGGCCCGGCCCGTCCGCCGCCATTTCGGGGTGGGGGGGAGGCGGCCAGTCCAGCGGCGGGGGATCCAGCACGATGGGCACCTGGATGCCGTCCCGGCGCGGGGGCGAGGGGCAGGGGATGATGTTCTCGGGGACCAGGGGGTAGCCCGCCAGGAAGAGCTCGGCCGTGACGCGGCTGATGCCCGCCCAGCCCTCGTCCACGGGGGTCGCCGCAATGCTCTGGGCGAGGTGCGGCCTGGAGCCCAGGACCGTCCTGACCATCCTGGAGACCGAGGCCCCGGGGCCCAGCTCGATGAAGAACCTCGCGCCGTCCTCCCAGGCCCTCTCTATCGTGCGGGGGAAGCGGACGGGGTTCATGCACTGCATGGTGACGGCCTGGGCCACGGACTCCCGGTCCTGGGGAACCGGGGCGCCGTGGTACGTGGAGTAGAACTCGATCCCAGGCTTCGGCACGGTCTCGCGGCGCTGGAAGTCCTGGAAGAGCCCCCTCGCCGGTCCCGCCGCCGCGGCATGCAGGGCGGGCAGGTTCTCCACCGGGGTGAAGGGGGCGTCCAGGAGGTGCGCCAGGGCCTGGAAGGCCTCGGACTCGCCCCCGCAGAGGCACTCGTCCGCCGTGTACTCGATCAGGAGATACGCCCTCCTCCTGAAGGCCGGGGAAAGCTTGTCTATGGCCTTCGTGATCTGCTGGGCGGTTCTCTGGAAGATGCCCGCCGACCACTTGAGCGGCTTGTGGGAGGGCCAGGACCAGTAGTTCCTGAGCGTCCTGTAGTCCGGGGGGGTGAGCTCGCCGTTCCACAGGGGGGATTCGGTGAAGTCCGTATACATGCCCAGGAGATCGGGCCAGATGCCGGAGGCCAGGAGCGCCGTCGCCTCGCCCAGCGACACGCCGCACAGGAAGTCGGGCGCGACCCCCAGCCGGCCCAGCACCCTGTAGGCCATGACGCCGAAGAAGCTCTGGGCGAGGACGCTCTCGCGGAGGCTCGGGCGGCGGAGGTTGGGCTCCCAGAAGAGTTCCGGCTGGAAGATCTCGCGGGGGAGCGCGACCTCCCGCTCCAGGGAGCTCGCGACGTCGGGGAAGGCCAGGCACAGGTTGCGCCCCAGGCCCTTGTAGACCGCCCCGGAGCCCGGGAACAGGAACACGGTCCTGCCCGTCAGCTGCTGGGGCGCCGCCCTGAAGAGCCTCGGCTTGGGGTCTTCGGCGAACTCCCCCGCCAGGGCCTTCTTGGCGAGAAGGCCGAGCTCGTGGAAGCTCTTGGCCAGGATGGCCAGGGCGGGCTTTCCGGAAATCTCGCCCTGGGCCTCCTTGAAGCGCCAGGGCAGGAACTGGAACTCCTGTGGGGCCGGGTGCCTCTCCGCCAGATCCAGCAGGAGCTTCAGGTTCCCGGAGACCTTCTCGGGGTCGTCCCCGCGGATGAAGAACCAGGAGTCGGGCCTCACCGGCTCGGGGGGCACGGTGAGCGCCCTGGGGGTCGACCCCTCCAGCTCCTTCAGGACGTAGCCCTGCCCCGCGAGCTCCCTGGGGGGATCGTCCCGGTTCCTCACCCAGTAGCAGAAGCCGTGGCCCCGTCCCAGCGGCTTCAGGTGGTGGCGCAGGTAGAACCCGCTCCTGTTAACGGCGAAGAGCCCCGAGAGCGGCCCCAGGCGGAAGGAGGGCCCGTCTATCTTGAGCTCCGCCAGGGGCGGGAGAAGCGACGCTCCGCGGCCGTTCGCCAGAAGCATCCCCGCCGCGCCCTCAACCCAGATGGTGCGCGGGGCGAGGGCGGCCGTCTTGGGGTCGCCGAAGGTGTCTACCACGCCCACGTAGGCGAGATCCAGGGTGCCGTCGTTCAGGAACCTTATCGCCTCCCGGAGCGCCCGCAGGCCCGAGTCCTTCTCCTCCGAGAGCGTGAAGGCCGGGCCACCGGTCCCGAAGTACCTGGCGAGGCGGGACGCCGTGAAGCTCCCCAGGGCCCCCAGCACCCTCGAGTGGGTGAGGGGAGGGCCGGACGCCGCCCGGGCCGCCGAGAGGAACTCCTCCTCCTCTTCCGGGGAAAGCCTCCCCCGCGCCTTGAGGGCGTCCGCGGCCCGCAGGGGGGCAAGCCACCTGACGGCCCAGTCCGCCGCCCTCGGGTCCGTGTCGACCCCCACGAAGATCCCCATCCGGTCGCGGTCAAGCCCCTCGGGGACGTTTCTCGGGTCGAGGCCGGCGGCCTTCGCGACGTGGACCGCCGTCTTGAGCGCCAGGGTCTGCTGCGGGAGCGCCTCGGCCAGCTCCACCGGAGGGAGCTTCAGGCCCTCGGCGTTGAGGTTCATGCCCTCGAAGAAGAACCCCGTGGCCTTCAGGCTTCCCGCCCTGCGGGTCCCGGCCACGGGCGGCTCGTTGGGGGTGAGCCAGTAGCGGGCCAGGGCCTCGTAGCTCATCCAGGGAGCGAGCACCGTCCTCGCGGAAATGAGCGCGCACCTGAGCTCGCCGGAGGTGACGGGGCGCGGCGCCGGGGAGGCGGCTGCCGGCGCGGGGGCGCCGGAATATGGGGCGCCGGAGGCCGCGGACGGACGGGTAACGCCGACTGGCTCCGACGGCGGGGGATCCTCTGCGGACGCTCCGCCGGAACTGCGGGCGGAGCCGGAACCGTCCGGCGCTCCGGAATTTGCCGTGCCGTTCCCTTGGGCAGCAGTTTCCTCGGAGGACCCGGCGTCCGCCGATTCATGTCCGTCGGATTTCGGATAGCCGATCTCATGTCCGCCGGATTTCGGATCTCCTGTCTTCTGTCCGTCGGCTTCCGGATTGCCCGGCTCGGGATCATCCGTCTTCAGTCCGTCCGTTTTTGACGTATCGGTCCTGGACTTCGCGCCCAGCGCGGCCTTCCCGGATTTTGCGCGGCTCTTGGCGGGCTCCTTCTTGGCATCGGACTTTTCTTCCCTGTCCGGAACCTGGGCCGAACTGTCCGACGGATCCTTCGCGGAAACTTTGGCGGCACCCTTTCCCGATGCCTTTGAAGCCTTGTCCGCTGCCTTTGCCAGAGCTTTGCCTTTAGAAGATCCGGCACCCGCGCCGCCTCCGGCACCCGCGCCGTCCGCGGCTCCCGTGTCCGACGCGGCCGGTCCCGCCGTGTCCGTTCCCGGCGCGTCCTGGCGGGTATCGTTTTTTCCGGGGCCGTCCGCCGCTTCGGCGTTCCGGTTTCCCGAAAGATCCGGGTTTCCCGAAAGATCCGGGTTTTGCGAAAGTTCCCGGTGTCCCGAAAGATCCGGGTTTTGGGCCGGATCCGGGTTTTCCGCAAAAGCCGGGCTGTCCGCACGATCCGCGCCCGCCGCTCCGCCCGGTGACACGGAAACGGCATGCGCGCCGGCGTCGGACGGCACGCATCCCGCCTCGCCCCAGAGAGAGGGGTCGTAGCCCTCGAATACCGCCTGGGCGTTCACGCCGCCGAACCCGAAGGCGTTCACGAAGGCGATCCTTCCCAGGCCCCGGGGAGGCTCGGGCCATTTCAGGGGGGAAGCGAGTATCCTGAGCGCGGGATCTTCCGCGAGATTCAGGCCGGGAGCCTCGGTCCTGAAACCCGGGCTGGGGGGGAGAGTCCCGTTGCGGAGGGCCAGGACCGCCCGCGCGGACGAGGCCGCGGCCGCGGCGGACAGGAGATGCCCTATGCTTCCCTTGACGGAGCCCAGGACCGGCGGCTCTTCCCGGACGAGCCCGCAGCCGGCGAGGCATTCCTTCAGGGCCTTAACCTCGGCGCGGTCGCCCACCACCGTGGAGGTCCCGTGGGCCTCCACGAGCCCCAGCGCGCCCCTGAGCTTCCCGTCGGGGAAGGAGCGCCCGGCGAGCTTCAGCGCCTCGCGCATGGCCCGGAGCTGCCCCGAGGAGTCCGGGGCGAGGGGGTTGGCGTTCTGGTCGTTGGAGAGGCCCACGCCCAGCATGACCGCCAGGACGTCGTCCCCGTCCGCCATCGCCCGGTCGAGGCGCTTCAGCACGAAGGCCGCCGCGCCCGTCCCGACCACGAGGCCGTCCGCCTCCGCGTCGAAGGGCCTTGAGGCCCCCCGGCGGGAAAGGGCCCTCAGCTGCGCGAAGCCCAGCTGCGTGAAGAGGGGATCCGCCCAGGCGAGGCCGCCGGAGACGGCGGCGGTGACGCTCCCGGCCAGGAGCTTGGTCTCCGCGAGGCGGAAGGCGTAGAGGGTGGACGCGCAGGCCGCGTCCACCGTGAAGGCCGGGCCGCCCAGGCCCAGGGCCTCGCTCAGGAGCTTCGCGGAGTAGCCCACGTTCCTGAAGGGGTTGGTCCTGGGCGGGGCGGGGAAGGGGTTGAAGTCCCATGCCCGGGTCGCCTCCCTCCCGTACAGGGACACCGCGGCCTCGCTCGTGGTGCGGGTGGGGAGCACGATGTGGCCGGCTATCACGGCCACGTTCCGGTGGAAGTGCCCGGCGAGCGGGCCGGAGGCTATGGGGGCCGGTTCGGGCCGGGGCGCTTCCCGGCCGTCCTCCCCGCCTCCCTTCCGGGCGCCTGATCCGGAACCGGCCGTTCCGGGCGCGTCCCGCGGTCCCCGGCCGGCCGGACCTCCCGCGGGGGTACCCGGCTCCCCGCCGTCCCCGGCGGGGCTCCTCGGACGGCCGTCGGGGGCGCCGCTCCCGTCCCCCATGCCGGCGGCCGCGGAACCCGCGTACAGCCAGGAGAGTATGGAGCCGTCGGCCTCGGAGGCGTCGAAGCTCTGGGGGAGCTTCAGGCCCTCCAGGAACCCCAGCTCGTCCGCCTTCCAGGGCCTGCGCCAGGCGCCCGCGAGGCTCGGGGTCTTGTCCGGGGGCGTGATCTCGGCCTGGTCCAGGAAAAGCGCGGGATCCGCGCCGAAGTCCTCCCGGCCGGCCTCCCTGAAGAAGACCTCGCCGGAGACGGTCCCCTTCCAGAAGGCGTCGGGGGTCTCGGCTCCCGGCAGGGCGAGCCCGAGCCCGACCACCGCAATGGCGCGGGATGGGTCCCGGAGTGCTTTCACGGAATGTCCTTTCCGCGGCGCGGGGCCGCGTCGGGGGAGCTCGCGGAGGGGGAGGCGCCGGGGGCGGGGCGCGCGGCGAGCCCGGTTTCCGCGTCCGGGAAGGGTTCCGGATCGTGGCCGGGTTCCGGATGCCGTCCGGTTTCAGGGTCCGGGAAGGGTTCCGCATCCGGGGCGGCCGCCGGACGGCCGCGGGTTTCAGGGTCCGGTAAGGGTTCCGCGCGCTGTCCGGGTTCCCCGTCCGGTAAGGGTTCCGGATTGGGTCCGGTTTCCGCGCGGGGTCCGGTTTCAGGGTTCGGGAAGGGTTCCGGATCGGGGGCGGCCGCCGGAAGGCCGCCGGCATCGGGGGTGAGGGCCGGTCCGCGGGCCCCGCCCCCGGACGGGAAGGACGCGTCCGGGTCCAGGGCCGCGGGATCCGTGCCCGGGCCCAGGACCACGATCTCGCAGGGGCCGCCGGGCCCCAGCCCCAGGAGGCGGGCCGTCGTCCTGGCCCCCGCCCCGACGTCTATGAGCCCCACGCCCTCGGAGGCGAAGAGGCCGGCGAGGCGGCCGTCCACCATGCCGCCCGCGAAGGGGCCGAACGAGGGCGAGAGCACCGTCGCGTCCGGCCGCGCCTCCCGCTCCTCCCAGGCGAGCTTGTTCAGGACCTCGTTTCCGGCGGCGTAGTCCGCCTGGGCCGCCCTCCCGAAACGCGCCGAGGACGAGCTCATGAAGACTATCGCGGACAGCGGCTCGTCCTGGAAGGCGGAGAGGAGCGTCTGGGCCAGCACGGCCTTGGTGCCGTAGACCTTCGCGAAGTCCTCCGGGGACTTGCCGCGGACCGCGTGGTCCAGGATGACCCCGGCCCCGTGGACCAGGCCCTTCACGGGCCCGAAGCGGAACTTCACCCGCCTGGCGCAGGACTCGGCCGAGGCGGGGTCGTCGAAGGGGCCGGCCAGGTACTCGGCGTCCGAGCCCAGGGCGCGGAGCGCGTCCAGGGTCGCGCGGATCTCCCGGGAGTTCAGGGTGAGCCTGGCCCGCAGGGAGAGCTCCCGGGGGGCCAGTCCCGGGGCCCGCTCGTGCAGGGCGCGGGTGATGGCCTTCTGGTCGGGAAGCTCCGCGAGCCAGCCCGGCTCCGGCGGGCCCAGGGGGGTCCGGCCCAGGATGACGAAGCGGGGACGCGCGCGCCTGGCGAGCTCCAGAAGGACGGCGGCGGTGACGCCCCGCCCGCCTCCCGTCGCCACCACGGTGTCGCCGGGCGAGAGCGGGAAGTATCCCGTCAGGTCCGGGACCCCGCAGGCCTTCAGCGCCGGGGTGACGAAGAGGTCGCGGCCGGGGAGGCCCACCTCGACGGGGCCGGGGGAGAGGAGCGCCGCCAGGCAGTTTTCCGCGAATCCCGGCTGGGGCATCCCGTAGGCGGCGGGGGGGATGTCCAGCACCCGCCCCGAGCAGCCGTCCAGCTCGCGGGCGGCCGACTTGACCAGGCCCCCCACGGCCGCGGAGGCGGCGTTGCCCGCGTGGCTCGCGGGTCCGCCGGCCCTCCCGAACCCGAAGGATCCGCCGAGGCAGCTTATCCCGGCCACGAGCTTCAGGCCGCCCGAGAGGCGGTCGACCGCGCCCATGGCCCTGACGATGAGGGACGGATCCCTGTCCGCCCCCGGCCATATCATGAGGAGGGTCCCGGGCGCCTCGTCCTGGGGGGGGAGATCTCTTTTCCAGGATCACCTCAGCG
>JAISEQ010000339.1 GCA_031264045.1 Deltaproteobacteria bacterium | reverse complement strand
GCTCAGCCTCCCCCCGGTCGCCCGCCTGGTGGATCACCCGCACGCCGGATCCGGCCGCCAGGCCCTTCAGGCCGGAAAGCGCCCGGGCGACGGCGCGGTTCAGGCTCATGGCGCCCTGGCTCCCGCCGAGCACCAGGAGCGTCAGCGGCCTTCCGCCGGCGAAGTCCTTGGGGGAGGCGGCGAAGATTGAGGGGCGCACGGGGTTGCCGGTGCAGACGGAGCGGCCCCTCCCGAACCCCGCCGCCGCCGCCGGATCGCCCAGGAACACCCCGGAGGCCAGCCTTCCGAGCAGCCGGTTCGTCAGCCCCGGCCTCCTGTTCTGCTCGTGGATGAACAGGGGCACCCCCAGGAGCCAGCCCGCCAGCCCCACCGGCCCGGAGCTGTAGCCGCCCGCCCCGAAGACGACGTCGGGCCCGAAGCGCCGCACGATGCGCAGGGCCTGGAACACGGCGCCCGCGGAGCGGGCCGCCCCCGCGAGCTTCCGGGCCGCGCCCCTCCCCTTCAGGGGGGCCGCGCCGACCTGCGTCCTGTTCCAGCCGCCCGGGCCCAGCACGGCCTCCTCGGCCGGCCTCCCCGCGCCCACGAACAGGAACTCCGCGGCGGGGTCCAGGGCCTTCACGGCCTGCGCCGCCGCCACCGCGGGCATGATGTGCCCGCCGGTGCCCCCGGCCGCCATGAGCATCCGCACCCCGGTCACGCGCGGCCCCCGGCCGGGGCGGGCGCCTGCTGGCCGAAGGCCGGGACGCCCTCCTCCTCCTGATCGGCCCAGCCGTCCGCCGCTATCCGCATCAGGAGCCCCGTGCAGAACAGGCAGGAGACCAGGTTCGATCCGCCGTGGCTGAAGAAGGGGAGCGCCAGGCCCTTGGCTGGGACGATGGAGAGCGCCACCGCCATGTTTATGAAGGCCGGGCCCGCCACGGCCAGCGTGGCGCCTACGGCGATGTAGTAGTGCGGGAGCCTCGGCGCGGCCTTGGCGATGTAGAGGCCCCTCAGGGCGAAGGCCAGGAAGAGCCCGGCCACCAGCGCCACGCCCGCGAAGCCCAGCTCCTCGCCCACCACGGCGAAGATGTAGTCGGTGTGGATCTCCGGGATGAAGAACTGCTTCTCCAGGCCCTCGCCCGGCCCCATGCCGAATACGCCGCCGTTCGCGAAGGCGTAGAACGAGTGGAGTATCACGTATCCCGCGCCGTAGGGATCGGCCCAGGGGTCCATCCACCCGCGGATCCTGGCCACCCTGTAGCCGTAGGACACGACGAACTGCCAGGAGGCCGCGGCTATGAGCCCGGCGTACAGGGCGATGTAGCGCCACCTGAGCCCCGACGCGAAGATCATGCCCGCCATGATGAGGCAGGCCACGATGGCCCCGCCCAGATCCCTCTCCAGGATGATGAGCCCCGCGAAGACCGCTATCACCACCGTGTGGGTGAAGAACCCGTACCAGAACCCCCGCGCGAGCTCGCCCTTGCTGGAGAGGGACCAGGCCATGTAGACGACTATGCCTATCTTCGCGAACTCCGAGGGCTGCAGGGAGATGCCGGCCACCTGGATCCACCTGCTGGCCCCCATGGCCTGGTACTGGAAGCCCGGCACGAAGGGGAGCAGGAGGAGGGCCACCGTGAGCCCGCCGACGAGCGGCGCCGCCCTCATCCAGGACCTCACGGGGACGGCGAAGGCCGCGGCGCCCAGGACCGCGCCTATGGCCAGCCGCGAGAGCTGGCTGTTGAAGTAGTAGTACGGGGAGGCCTGGTAGAGCTCCGCCTTCAGGTAGCTCGCGCTCAGGAGCACCGCGAGCCCCACTCCCGTCAGGAGCAGGACCACGGAGAAGAGCACCGTGTCCACCCGCATGTAGCTCCTGAGCCTCTCGCCCGTGAAGCCGTGACGCTCGCCGCTCAAAGCTCCCCTCCCCCGTGGCCGCCCTCGGCCCACCTGTCCCAGTTGTCCCGCGCGGCGGACAGCTCCAGCGCGTCGCAGGAGTCGAGCTCCCCCTCCCCCTGAGGGCCGCCGGGGCCCGGCCCGGAACGGTCCCGGCCGCCAGGCCCCGGACGATCCCCGCCGCCGGAGAACAATTCCTCCGGGGCCGGAGCCTGAGGCCTCCCTGCCGCCGCGCCCCCCGCGGCGGCCGGGAATGCCGGGGCGGCGGCGCGGAGGGCGCCCTCGCGGACCCTCGCGGCCGCCCGCTCGACTATGATGCCCGCCGCTCCGGAAAGCATGGAGGCCATGGCCTTCCTGCGCACCGTCCACGCGAGGCCCGGCGCCCCGCCCGCGGAGCCGGCGCCCGCGGCATGTCCGCGCTCGCCCGTCATCCCCGCCTCCCCGCGCCCGCCCGGTCCCTAGTCACCGGCCCTGTCCTTCGCGGAAGGCTTGCCGGCCGCCCTCGCGGCCTTCGCGCCCGCGGGACCCCTGCCCCGCGCGGCCCCCGCGCCGCCCCGGCCGGCGGGACGGTTTCCCCCGCCGGGCTTCCCGGAGTCCCGGAGCGTTTCCTCCCCCTCTTCCGGGCCGTCCCCGTTCTGGCGCCTGACCTCGCGCTGGAAGACGTCCCCGCGCTCCTTGTAGCCGGAGAACATGTCGAAGCTCGCGCAGGCGGGGCTCAGGAGCACCGTGTCGCCGGGAAGCGCCTTCTCCCGCGCCGCCGCCACGGCGTGCTCCATGCTGTTCGCGGTGGTCATGGGGACCATGCCGCGCAGGCTGCTCTTCAGCCTGTCCTTGGCCTCGCCTATGAGAATGAGGTGGCGGGCCTTAGCGCGCACGGGAACCTTCAGGGGCCTGAAGTCCATGTCCTTGTCCCTTCCGCCCAGGATGAGCACCACCGAGCGGTCGGGGAAGTTCCGGAGGGCGGTCGCGACCGCGCCGGAGTTGGTGCCCTTGGAGTCGTCGTACCAGGCCACCCCGTCCCAGGTGCCCACGTACTCGAGGCGGTGGTCGGGCACCGCGAAGCCGTCCGCCGCGTCCATCGCGTCCTGGGGGGCGTAGCCCAGCCCCATGACGAGGCCCACCGCGGCCATGACGTTTTCCTGGTTGTGGACCCCCAGGAGCGGGAAGGAGCTCCAGGGCCGCTCGGCCAGGATCGCGGCCCCGTCGGCCACGCGGAGCACGTCCTCGCCGCCCGAGGCGTCCACCCACGCCCCGAAGCCGGGACGCGCCTTCCTGGAGAACCCGAAGCGGCGGGCCCTGGTGGTCTTCAGCCGGATCACGGTGTCGTCCTCGTTTATTACGGCCAGGTCGTCCTCGGTCTGGTTCTCGAAGATGCGGCACTTGAGCCTGAAGTACTCCCCCATGTCCCCGTGGCGGTCGAGGTGGTCCGGGGAGAAGTTCAGGAAGGCCGCGGAATTGGCCCGGAAGCGCCGGGTGGTCTCCAGCTGGAAGCTCGAGACCTCCAGGACGGCGCATCCGTAGGTCCTTCTCGCCTCCCTGCGCCCTGCCGGCCTGATGCGGCCGCCGGGGGCGCTCAGATCCACCTCGCGCCCCGCCGTGTCCTCCTCCGGCCAGTCGCGGGGCCCGTCCAGGCCCCCCCAGTCGAGCTCGTAGTCGCCGAGGAGCTCCAGCGCCACCTCGGAGAACGGCCTGCCTATGTTGCCGGCGCAGGCGGGCCTCGCGTCCAGCTTCTCCAGGATGTGGGCGGCGAGCTCGGTGACCGTGCTCTTGCCGTTGGAGCCGGTGACGGCCGCCAGGGGCAGGTCCTGGTTCCGCCAGGCGAGCTCGAGCTCGCCCAGGACGGGAATCCTGCGCTCCCCCGCCTCCCTTATCACCGCGTGGGACAGCGGCACCCCGGGGGACACGATGACCTCCCCGAACATCCCCGGGAGCTGCGGGAGCTCCCCGGGGCCGTAGAAGGCCTCCGCGGCGGCAAGCCCCTTGGCCAGCGGCCCCTTCCTGTCCCAGGGGCGCAGGTCGTCGTAGATGGAGGGTACGATCCCCAGCCTTCTCAACAGCCTCGCCGCCGCCGCGCCGGATCTGCCGGCCCCCAGGACCAGAGCCTTCTCGACGTTCGTGCCTTGCATCCTTCTTCCTCCTTGTCTTCCGCGCTGTCCGCCGGGGTAACGCCCCCGCCGCCCCTACCGGAGCTTCAGGGTCGAGAGGCCCGCGAGGCCCAGGACTATGGCGATTATCCAGAACCGGATTATGATCTTGGGCTCCGGCCAGCCCTTGAGCTCGAAGTGGTGGTGAATGGGCGTCATCCTGAAGAGCCTTCTCCCCTTCGTGGCCTTGAAGAAGGAGACCTGGCAGATGACCGAGAGCGCCTCCATGACGAAGATGCCGCCGACCAGGACGAGAAGGATCTCCTGCTTGACTATCAGCGCCGCGAAGCCCAGGGCCGCCCCCAGTGAGAGGGAGCCCACGTCCCCGAGGAAAATTTCCGCCGGGTACGCGTTGAACCAGAGGAATCCCAGCCCCGAGCCTATGAGGGAGGCCAGGACCACCGCCACCTCCGCGGCGCCGGGCGCCCTGGTGATCTGGAGATGGCCGGCGATGACCGCGTTGCCGGCGCAGTAGGCGAAGACCATGTAGGTGGCCCCCGCCATGATGAACGGGCCCGCGGCGAGACCGTCCAGGCCGTCCGTGAGGTTCACGGCGTTGCTGGAGGCCACCAGCACCAGCGCCGCGAAGAACACGTACAGGGGGCCGAGATCGACTATGAGGTTCTTGAAGACCGGGAACGTCAGTATCGGGCTGAAGCCCGGGGTCCTGTAGAGCATGATGCCGGCCAGGAGCCCCAGGAAGAAGAGGAGCGCGAACTTCTGCTTGCCGGAGAGCCCCTCGCTGCGCCTGCGGCGGATTTTCAGGTAGTCGTCCTGGAAGCCCACCGCCGCGAAAAGGACTATCACCCCCCACATGGAGACGGCCAGCTCGGAGAGGGGGTCGGCCCACATCGTGCAGGAGAGGAACGCCGCGCCCAGGAGAAGAAGCCCGCCCATGGTGGGGGTCCCCGCCTTGGCCTGATGGCTCTCGGGCCCCTCGGCCCTTATGTACTGCCGCACGTGGTAGGCCTTGACCCTCCTTATGAAGGCGGGGCCGACGAAGAGCCAGACCGCCATCGAGGTCAGGGAGGCGAGGATGATCCTGAAGGTTATGTACCGGAAGACGTTGAAGGCGCTCACCGCGTCGGCCAGGTCCAGGAAGAGTCTGTAGAGCATCGGGGCTTGTCCTTGCGGCCGTCTTGAACGGTAAGGCCAGGGGGCCGGCACCGGCCGGCCTGATTGGGAACGCGTGGAATCGGCCTGAAATTCCTCGGAGGCCCGTCCGGACCCGAACCGCGGGCCGACGATCCGCAAAGAACCGAAAACGGGAATGAAACCCAAATCAGACCAAAAACGAAGGCGAAAAGGAAACGGAACCCGGACCCGAACTGGAGCGGAGACGAAAACGGGAGCGAAAACTGAACCGAAACGAAACGGCAATGAGGCTCGGCGGGCGGGAAACCCGAACGGAAACGGACGGAAGCGGGACGGAAGCCGGACCGGACGGAAATCCGCGCCGGGCGGGAGCCGGACCGGACCGCGCCGGACCCGCGGCGGAGCCCCGCCGGAAGGGCCCGCTCCGGGGGCCGCCCGGCCTAGCTCCCGGGGTCTTCGGCCTCCGGGGCCAGGAGCCCCACCGCCTTCCAGAGGCCCGTCGCGTGTGAGCCCTTCACGAGAAGGGTCCCCATGCCGCCGGCCATGGCCCTGGCCCACTCGGCGGCCTCCATGGGATTCCCGAAGTGCCGGGCCCGGGAGCGCGGGAATCCCGCGTCCAGGGCACCCCTGAGCGTCTCTCGCGAAAGGTCGCCCGCCAGAGCCAGGTAGTCCAGGCCGGCCGCCGCCGCCCTGCGCCCGACCTCCCGGTGGAGGGCGGGGCCCGTCTCGCCCATCTCGAGCATGTCGGAGAGCAGCGCCCCGCGCGGGCCGGGAAGCCCCGACAGCCTCTCGAGCTCGGCCGCCACCGCCCCGGGGGAGGCGTTGTAGCTCGAATCCAGTATTCCGAGGCCCCCGGAACGGAGCATCCTCCCCCGGCCGCGCGGGAGCGACGCCCTGGCGAGCCCGGCGGCTATCGCCCCGGGGGACAGCCCGGCAGCGGCCCCGGCGGCGGCGGCCAGGAAGGCGTTCCAGGCGTTGTGGGCCCCGGGCACCGGCGTCTCCATCCCGAAGCCGTCCCCGAAGACGCCGCCCCTGACGGTGAGCCGCCATCCCCCCCCGGGAAGCTCCGAGAGCCCCGCGAGCTCCGCGTCCGCGCCTGAGCCCTCCCTCCCGCAGGTGAAGATCCTTCCCCCGAAGGCCGGGTCCCCGGCGAGAGTCTCGCCCATGGCGCGGACGAGGGGATCGTCCAGGCTGACCACCGCCGTCGCGGAGGGCGGGAGGTTCGCGAACAGCTCGAACTTCGCCCTGGCCACGCCGGCGACGTCCCCGAAGGTTTCCAGGTGCGCCCGCTCGACCCGGGTGACGAGCGCCAGATCCGGGAGGGCCATCCCGGCGAGGGCGGCCATCTCCCCGAAATCCCCGGCGCCGAGCTCCAGGACCGCCGCCCTGTGGTCCTTCTCGAGCCGGAAGAGGGTCCAGGGGACGCCCACGCGGTTGTTGAAGTTCCCCTCGGTCGCGAGGGTCGGCCCGAAGCCCTCCAGAAACACCTCCTTCAGCATGTCCTTCACGGTGGTCTTGCCGACCGAGCCCGTCACCGCCGCCAGGTAGGCGCCGGAACGGCCCCGGACGAACCTGGCGAGGGACCCCAGCGCCGCCAGGGTGTCCGCGACCAGGGCCGTCCTGCCGCGGAACTCCGCCGGGAGCCCCGCCTCGCGCGGGCGGAAGGACTCCGGGGCCACGGCGGCCGCGGCCCCCCCCGCGAAGGCCGCGCCCACGAAGTCGCTCCCGTCGAAGCTCGGGCCGGAGAGGGCCACGAAGATCTCGCCCTCCCGGACCGTCCGGGAGTCCGTGGAGATTCCGGCGAGCCCCCCCCCGCCGGATCCGCCGGGCTTCCCGTCCAGGGCCGGGGGCATCCCGATTCCGGCGCCGGCGAGCGCCTCCGCCACCCGGAGCCCGAAGGTGGCGAGCCCCCGCGGGGGCGCCACCGGGGATTCCGCGCCGCGCCGCCTGCCGGCGGCGTCCGGCGGGCGGCCGGACCGGGTGGGGGGACGTTCCGTCATTCGCTCTTCCCCCCCGACCGCAGCGCTTCCAGGGTCACCTCGAAGTCGTCGAAGCGCCTCTTCTCGCGGCCCACTATCTGGTAGTCCTCGTGGCCCTTGCCGCAGACGAGGAGTATGTCGCCCGCCCGCATGAGGCCCGCGCCGAGGGCTATGGCCCCCGCCCGGTCGGGCTCGGACACGTAGAACCCGCGTCCCTCACCCGTCCCCGCCTCGCCTGCGGGGACCTTCCTCAGGCCCGCGGCGGCCAGGCCCCCCTCCGCCTCGGCCATGATGGCCAGGGGGTCCTCGGTGCGGGGGTTGTCGGAGGTGAGTATCACCACGTCCCCCCCGGCCGCCGCCCTTCCCATCAGGGGACGCTTGCCGCGGTCGCGGTCCCCCCCGCAGCCGAAAACCACTATGAGCCTCGCGGGGCCGAGTTCCCGGACGGCGGCCACCGCCGCCTCCAGGGCGCCCGGGGCGTGCGCGTAGTCCACGAGGGCCAGGTGCTCCGGATCGGTCCCGACCCTGGAGAGCCTTCCGGGGGCCCCGGCCGCCCCTGAGAGCGCCCCGCCCACCAGCTCCGGGGGGTACCCGCAGGCCAGCCCCAGGGCCGCCGCGGCGAGCAGGTTCTCCGCGTTGAAGCGGCCCAGCAGCCCGGAGCGGATCTCAAGGCCGCCCTCCGGGGAGCGGACCGAGAGCGAGATGCCTTCCCGGGAGGACCGGAGGATCTCGCCCCGGATTTCCCCGGCCCCGAACCCGAAGCCCCGGGCGCGGGCCCCGAGCTCCTCCAGAAGCCTCGCGCCCCAGGCGTCGTCGGCGTTCACGAGGAGCGCCCGGGCGCCGGCCGCGGGGGCGGCCCCGTCACCGCCGGGCGTTCCGGCGAAGAGCCGCCGCTTCGCCCGGAAATAGCTCTCCATGTCCCCGTGGAAGTCCAGGTGATCGCGGGACAGGTTCGTGAACACGGCCGCGTCGAACGTGAGCGGCCCCAGCCTGCCCAGGGCCAGGGCGTGGGAGGACACCTCCATGGCCAGGGCGTCGGCGCCGCCGTCGGCCATCTCCCTCAGGGTCCTCCACAGGAGCGGGCCTTCCGGGGTCGTGTTGGGGGCCTCGCGGACCGCGCCTCCCGGGAAGCGGAATCCCGTGGTGCCGACGACTCCGGGCCGGCGGCCCGCCGCCCTCAGCACGGCCTCCGCCAGGGCGCATACCGTGGTCTTGCCGTTCGTCCCGGTGACCCCGACCTTGAAGAGCCCCCTGTCGGGCTCCCCGTAGACGAGCCTCGACGCCTCGGAGGCAACCCGGCGCAGCCGGCCCTCCCCGACCAGGATCCTGGGGCGCGCGCCCCCCGGGTCGGGCGGGGCGCAGATCGTCGCGGCGCAGCCGTTCCCCTCCGCCTGGGGTACGAAGTCCCGGCCGTCGGAGACGGCGCCCCTGAACGCGCAGAAGAGCCAGCCGGGCCCGACCTCCCTGGAGTCCTCGGTGGCGCCGGCGAGCTCCGGGCCGGGGTCCCGGACGCCCGGCGCCCCGCGGGCGGGAACGTCCGCCGGCGCGGCGCCTCCGGGCGGGAAGCCTTCCGGCCGGCCCGCGACGGCTTCCGGGGGGAGGCCCAGGGCCTCTATGAGCTCGTGCAGGAACAACTCCGCCCTACCTCCCCGCGAAGGACACCCGGGCCAGCTGGCCGGGGACGGTTCGGGTTCCGGGGGCGGGATCCTGGCTCACGGCCAGCCCGCTCCCGAGGTATTCCAGGGCCATCTCGGCCGGCGCCAGGAGATCCAGGACCTCGCGCATGCTGAGCCCCTTCACGTCGGGCATGACGCCGGGCATGGCCATGCGGGGGGCGCGGCGGCCGTCCGGATCGACCCCGTCCCCGCCGGCGAGGGAGGCCCCCGCCTCGGCGAAGAGCGGGATGGGGCCCTTGGCCCCCTTGTCGTGCTTGGGGATTGGCATCCTGACGAAGTTGGCGCCGGAGTAGTCGGCCAGGACCCCGGGCGCCCCCCGGGTCGGGCGGTCGGCCCGGGGCCAGCGGGGGGGGCTCTCGCCGTCGGTGGGAGGGACGTCCAGGAGGGGCAGCGCCTCGGCCATGATCTCCCTGAAGACGGGCGCCGCCGCCGTGCCGCCGTAGTAGCTCGGCCAGGGCTCGTCCAGGACCACGAGCAGGCAGAGCTCCGGGTTGTCGTACGGCGCGAGGCCGACGAAGGAGGCTATGAAGCGGTCGTGGCTGTAGGTCCCGGTCAGGGGGTTCCACTTCTGGCTGGTGCCGGTCTTGCCCGCCACGGGATAGCCCTTCATGTCGCCCTTGCGGCCCGTGCCGCCCTTGAGGACGACCATGCGCATCATGGCGGTCACCTGCCTGGCGGTCAGGGGGGAGACCACCTGGCGGTTAATCTCGGGCTCCCGGAGCTCGGCTATCCTGCCCTCCGAGTCCACGACCCGGCTCACCAGCATCGGCCGCATCAGGAGCCCGTCGTTGCCCAGGGCGGCCACGGCCATGACCAGCTGGAGGGCGGTCACGGAAAGGCCCTGCCCGAAACTGATGTTGCTCGCGTCCACCACGTGCCACTCGCGGACGGGACGGAGCCTCCCCGCGGACTCGCCGGAGGGGTAGGCGAGCCCGGACTTCTCGCCGAAGGAGAAGCGGGTGAGGTAGTTGTGGAGCTTGCGGGGCCCTATGCGCTCGCCTATCTTCGCCGCCCCTATGTTGGACGACTTCTGGACTATCTGGGAGACCGTGAGGTCGCCGTAGTTGCCCGTGTCGCGGATGGCGGTGTCGCCGTCCACCTTGTAGAGGCCGTTCTCGCAGTAGAAGCTGGAGTCCGGGCTGATGATGCCCTCCTCCAGGCCGGCCGCCACGGTGAACACCTTGAAGGTGGATCCCGGCTCGAAGGGGTCGGTCAGTATCATGTTGCGGCGGGCCTCCACCTCGGCGGCCCCGTAGCTGTTGGGATCGTAGCCGGGGTAGACGGCGGAGGCCACTATCTCCCCGGTCGAGGGGCGCACCGCTATGGCCATGCCGCTCTTGGCGTTGTTGCGCTCCACCGCGGAGGCTATGGCCCGCTCGGCTATCTGCTGGATCCTGCGGTCCAGGGTCAGTATCACCGAGCCGCCCCTGGGCGCCTCCTGGGCCTCGTCCGCGCTGTTCAGTATCACGCGGCCCCGCTTGTCGGAGGTGACCCGGATCTTCCTGGACGGGGCCATCAGGCTGTCGTTCAGGGCGAGCTCCAGCCCCTCCAGGCCCCTGCCGTCGACCCCCACGAAACCCAGGAGGTGCGCGGCCAGCGAGCCGTTGGGGTAGACCCTCTTGTAGCCCTTCTCGACGGTCACCCCCTCGATCCTCAGGGCCTCGGCCGCCTCGGTCTCCTCGCCGTCCAGGTTCCTCTTCACCACCGCGTAGCGGCTGGCCCCCTCCAGCTTCTTCGCCAGGGCCTCGTAGTCCATGTCCAGGATCTCCGAGAGCTTGAGGAAAATCTCTCCGGGCTCCTTCATGATGGCCCCGTGCACGGAGAGGGTCCCGGAGGCGACGGAGGTCGCGAGCTTCTCCAGCCGGCAGTCCAGGATGTCCCCCCTGAGCGAGTTCAGCGTCAGCGTGCGCTGGGTTATCTCCCGGCTCTTCTCCATCAGCTTGGAGCGGTCCAGGATCTGGAGCTGCGCGGCCCTCCCGAGCACCGCCGCGAAGACCGCCACGAACAGGGCGCACACTATGCGGTTGCGGGACCTCATTATGTCCGGGAGTCTCTGCTGCATCTCGCGACTGGCTCTCCGCTCGCTTCGCGGCCCCGGGGGCCGGACTGGGGTGCTGGTTGACTGGCCCCGCCCGCCGTCGGGCTGGACGGCCGCGGGGCCGGAGGCGTCCGGGGGCCCGAGGGCCGCCGGGTCGGGGGGGTCGGGGCCGGGAGGGCCGGCAGTCCCGGCCGAGGGGTTCGGGGGCGGGAGGGCCGCCCGTGCCGGGAGGCCCCGCACGCCCGAAAGGCCGGTCGCGCGGGACGGCGCCGGACCCCGGCGGCGGCGGAACGCCGGGACCGGAATGCCCCCGGACGCGAAACTGCCCCTCCGGGGCCGGCGGGCGGAAGCGCGCCCCTCCCGCATGCGCATGCCGGGGGGCGCCCCGGCCCCGCGGGGGCGGCCGGTCTGAGGTCCTCTGAAGCCCGGCCTGGGCCGGGGGTCTGTGCTGGGGGCCCGGAGGGCCCCGGCAAGGCGTGGTCGGGGGCCC
>JAISEQ010000269.1 GCA_031264045.1 Deltaproteobacteria bacterium | reverse complement strand
CTTGGATATGGGAGATGCCGACGAACACCATGTACAACACCTATCTCCAACATTTGCTCCGCTCCATTGCAGTAACCTCAAAATCTACTACGATGCGACACTCAGATTACCTCAGCCGTCCCCTTCCCGGAACCTCGGACCTCCTTCCGTTTCTCCGTTAAGCGGACTCGTTCACCTTTTCAAGAATCCTTGGGGAATTCCAAGGGGATTCCCTGGTCCCGGATCATCTTGATATGATTTAAATAAAATTACATATCTTACACCGAAATTTTAATTTTTTGATAATTTTCTTGGATAAATTGAAGCAATGTGGACTTAAGAGGAACTGCCTGATGGCCCGCCCGGCTGAGCACCCCCACCTCGACTTCATCCTCCTCAACTTCTTTGTCGGATGGATTCGATCCCGGACTTTTCCGACATTCCTGACCACCCGGACCAAGACAGTGCTCTTAAGCAACATGGGCTTTCATGACCGTGACATTGCGGATGTGCTTATCCTGAACAAAAATTCAGTGACGAGATGGAGGAAACGGTTCCTTGCGTTCGACATAGAAGGATCGCCGGACGCTCCCCGCTCCGGCAAATCGCGGAAATACGATCATGATCAGCTCAGAAAGGACATTCTGAAGATTGAAAGGGAGGAAAAGCCGCCACACTATTTTTACCGATGGTTTAACAGGCAGCTTGCCGAAAGGCTGGAAGTATCTGAGAGCTTCATAGGCAGGGTCAAGCGCGACAGCCGCATCCAGACCAACAGAACCAAAAGCTGGTGCGTGGGCAAGCACCCACAGTTCTCCTCGAAATCGGCTGACGTGATCACCCGATATTTGAACACGGAGCCGAATGCGGTTGTCGTAAGCGTAGACAAGATGACCGGAGTGCAGGCTCTCGAGAGGAAGCTCGGCCTGATCGTAGTCAGGGGATCTCTCTTCTTCGGAATGTCGTGGTGATACATGCGCCACTCGACCATCAACATCTCCAGCGGATTGGAAGTCAAGTCCGGAATCGTCCATCGCAAGATATGTGCCAAAAAGAGACGCATCGAGTTCATCGACTTCAAGGATCAATTTTGTTGAAGAAATCCCAGGCGCAAATGACCCGGACAGCGGCATTGAGGTGCGGGTCATATTGGACAACTGCTGCATCCACAAGGGATGCGATGCCTGGCTTGCCGAACACCCGAACATCACCTTCCACGTCACCCCCGACTTGCGCGAGCTGGATGAACGGCGTTGAGACTTTTTTCTGAAAGCTCAAGCGCTTTGTCCTTAAGGGTGGCAGCTTCACCAATCTCGATGCTCTGAAGGAGGCCATCAACGGGTACACGGATTTCGTCAACATAAACCCTGTGCCTTACAATTTGTACAAGAGGTAAGTCAGGGTATCCCGGCTCCTAAACGTCATAAGGAACTTTAAGTGATGTAATGAGAACTATGTTGACAGATAGACTTAAACACTTGTTGACATCATCGTAAGATGACGATACGAGATGCAAAGTCCTCGCCTGGAAAATTATGACATGCCTATATGTCAAGCTCATTAGTTCATGCGCCTTCTGCCCCGCCTCCTCCTGCTCCCTCCCTTCAACGTCCGGCTCCGCCCAACATACCCCGACACCGAAAGCTTTTTCCCAACATCCAACAGAACTAAAAATCTCATCAATCTTGTCCTGATGGCTTTAAATTTTAACTTACATTAACGGTTTCCTTTGACCTGTCGCTAGTTACATGGAAACTAATAACTTAAATCAATATTCATACGACTGAATCAGACGGGATGTCATCGGTTTGACACAAAAGAATTCATCCACGGACTTAGAGATTTGTGTACTAGACACATACTGCGGAGGGGCGCTTGAGAAATCAGGGCTGAGGCTCAGGCGGGGCGCTTGGGGAAACAGGACCGGACACCGCGGCGACGGCCTCCGTCATGTCCGGTTCAGTTGCCTCAGCCCATCGCAGTGAACCGGACGTCCGTCCCGTCATGGAAAGTGCCCTCCGGGCGGAGGGAGGCCGTGGGGTATGTCCCTTGCGGGACCTGCCTCCCCTGCTCCGGAAGGTTCGCCGGAGACCGGCTCCGGGCGTTCTTTCGGTCCGTTCGCGGCATAGCCGCCGGAAGGACCGTCAGTTCAGCGAGAACCTGAGCGGCACCGAAATGTTCAGGGCGCTCAGGCCCGCGCCGTTGGGGATGGGAGGAAGTGGAGAGGCTCTGGCCAGAAGCGCCATGGCCTCATCGTCAAGGATGCCGTGCCCGGAGCTCTCCACAAGAACAGGCGAACTTATGGACCCGTCCCTTGCGATCGTGAAGCTGACCCTCACAACCCCGGCAAGCCTCCGCGCCCGGGCCGCGGGAGGATACTTCTTGCGGCGCTCCAGCCGCCTTCTCACGGCGGCCTTGTAGGCTTCCAGCTCGTTGGGGTTCCCGCTGCCAACGCCGCCGGGCGGCCCTCCCGGACCGGAACCCCCGGTGCCGGGGGCAGCGGCCAGTGCTGAGACGGAGGGTCCCGGAGGTGCGGCCTCCCGCCCGGGCTTCAGGACAGGCACGTGCCCGGGGCGCTCCCTGGGCGGCCCGGTCGGATGCGGTGGGGGCGGAGGTAGGGATTCCGCCCTTTCCGACACGCTCTCCAGCACGTGCAGCTCCTCCGGCTCCAGTTCCGGTTCGGGCATCGGCTCCTCCGGCAGAGGAAGCTCCGGTTCCGGGGCCGTCTCCTCCGCAAGAAGGGTGTCCCCCGCACCTCCCAGCCCTCCCGATGGATCGAAAGGCGACATATCCAGTACGGCCAGCGGTACCCAGACCTTCTCCCGGTCCCCGGACGACATGGCGATCAGGCCCGCGAGCGCCACGGCATGGACGATGATGCCGAAAACGCAGGCCCAGCGGAATGCCCGGGCATCGCCGCTGAACATTAGCGATGCGGCCTTCTCCCGCGATAGCGCGAGTTCTTCAGGCGAACGGGGTCCGGGGCTGCCCGAGCCGGGTCCTTCAGGCGAACGGGGTCCGGGGCTGCCCGAGCCGCTGAAGATCGGGGTAACTGCTCCACGCCGGGGCCCCGGGCCCCAGGAGGGGAAGGTCACGGACGGAGCTCCGGCGAGGGAACTCACCGGCCCTACCGCGAGGCATCCGGTCCGGCTCGGGCTGCACTCGCGAGTGCCTTCTTCCGTCGGCCGGGTCAAGTGCGGGCCGTCAAAGGAGCTGCGGGGGGCAGGCGCGGGCCCCTCGGGACCTGTCCGGTCACTCGGTGACGCTGAAAGTGAGGGACGCCGCCCAGGACTCGCGGTCGCAGACGGCTCCGTCCGCGTAGTCCGATTCCTCGCTCACCCTGGCGAGCCATTTTCCGGGGGCGAGAGGAACGATGTTCACCATGCCGTCCCCGTCCGTCAGGGCCGCAAAGGCCGAGGCTGAGTTGTCCGGGGTGAAGCCCGCGAAGTAGGCCGTCATCTCCGCGCCGGGGAGGGGCCTTCCGTTGAAGAGCACCTTCACCGGAAAGGGGACTCTGAGCTTGACCGCCGTGGGATCGGCCTGGGGCACTATCTCCAGAGCCTGGCCGATCGCCCTGTCATATCCCCCGGCCGGGCCGCCCAGGGCTATGATCTCCTTACCGTAGCGGTGGGAGAAACTACAGGCGGTAGCGGTGGGGTTGTCCTTTCTCGATCCCCTCCTGTACCCTTCCGGGGTGGAGGAACCGAAGCCGGCCCTGTTCTCAGTGGCCACCGTATAGGTCCCCCCGGCCAGAGGCGCCTCGGAGACGTAGGTCATGGCGTCCTTTCCCCTGGTCACCGGAATGTCCCCCTCCGGGCCGATGAGTCTCGGGGGACTGAAACGGGTCGCGAAGTCGCCGTCCTTCAAGACGTCAACTTCGGGGAAGCCGTGACCGTAGCCGAAGACAACGGTGGCAGGGCTGCCCTCAGCGGGATCTGCGGCCGCCGCCCAGAAGTCGTGGGCCAAGGCTGGGGATACAGAAAAAAAGGCCGTAGCGAGGAAGGCCAGGAGTGTTTTCATGGTAATGCACCTCTGTTTGAAGGTCCAGCGCGGGGGACCGGGAACGTGTCCGCAGGCACCGGAAGTCAAAGATTTTGAATCGGATGACAAAGGCCGAGGGTCTACCGGTCTGAAGCTTAAACGGAGGGCGATCAAAGCCTCAGGCGGATACCGGTCCGGGGCTCGGATTAACTGAGATCCGAGGTCGGACGGATGCAGGTCCGGGGCTCGGATTAGCGGATGTCCGGGGCTCCCACGGATGCGGATCTGAGGCCCGGAAAGTCGACTGGCCATGTGCCGCCGGCCCGATCTGCCCGGAAGAGGATCCTGACGGGCTTCGGACCGAAGGGTTCGCGTTTTGGGGGACCTGTGTGACTTGCTCCGGAGCTTCGGGGGGCATAAAGCCCGGAAAACCCCGGGGCGAGGGATCAATCCGGGACCGGATACAGGCGCCGGTAACCTTCGAGCGCTGTCGACGTCAGCGAAGCGGCCCCGGCGGGCCGTCCCGCCCGGCGAGGCCGAAAACGCCGCCCGGGAAAACGCGGGCGCAAAAAAAGGCCGCGCACCGGAGGGAAATCCGGAACGCGGCCTTCTTGGCCATTACGGCTATATTGACATCCTCGACCGCCTGCCCGGAAAGCCCGTCTAACGGGCCGCCGGAACCGGTTCGGCTGAGGAAGGGGGTTTGCCAGCGCGAAAGGCAAGCTGCCCGGCACGGGGCCGAAGGCCCCGGATCCGTCCCCGCGTCTTTCATAGACGGGGAATCTTGCCGTCAGCGTCCGGAATCATATCGGGTCCTGGACCCCCTGTCAAGGGCATTTTCCCTTGGCCTTTCCCTCCTTGGAAACCCCTGTTCGAGCTGATTTTAAGCCCTGGAGATCACTATGGCAACCGAAAACCGAGGTCCCGCCTCCTCTGCCGCCCGCGGCGCTGCGCCCCGGGGGGCGGCGGGGGGGGGGCGGGGGGGGCGGGGGGGGCGGG
>JAISEQ010000250.1 GCA_031264045.1 Deltaproteobacteria bacterium | reverse complement strand
CTGCCCCGTTAAACTGTAGCGTTCCAGCTCAGTCAGCTATTTCTCTCCGCCCCGACCGCCATGCTCTCCAGGCTAAAATTTAAATAAAGTTTCCCAAAATCCAATATATTTAACAGATGAGGCATACTTTTGCAAACATTTATATTATTTTTATGAGTTGACAGTCCTGTCTTGTCCAGCAACTGCTGGAGCATACCAGACAATGCGTCAAACTAAATTGTAATATCCGGAAAAGGACGGGCTTAGGCAACCTGCTGGTCCGGCTTCACCGGCGACAGCTTCAGCCACTCGCAGATGAAGTCAGGCTTCTTGCCGGTAATAATCGCCATAACGGCATCGCTGGCTTTCATGCAATTTTTTACGGCAGGAGTCAATATACCCATCAGGTCCGCGTGAGCCTGAACAGTCTTAAGATATTTGAAGCAACCGGATTATCTTATCGTGCATCTTGATGGGACGAATACCCTGCTCGACCAATTATGCAAAATTTCTCATAATTGTCCAGACGGGAAGTGTGCCTTGAGTCAGCAACTTGGAGACGGGAAGGAATATGTCCGGAGAGGCGGCAAGCCCCCCTGGAGTTGCGTTGACTGGGTACTCCCTTGGCTTGGGTCTCAGTAAGGCATAGAAAGGTGACCATCGCAGGAGTCTATAAACAATAATACCAACGGCAAATCAAAATCGATAGAAAAAAACACCTTAATAGTTACAAAATTTTCACTACAAATTATTTCACTTATAGATAATCATCACTCTCTCCGTGAAATCCTTGACATCCTGGACCTGCAGGCATATAATTTCGTACGAGCCTGAAATGATTCTCGGGACATTAGTTCCGATCGAGATTTCGCGGGATACCCGGGCACTCATAAGACTGCCGATGGCGACAGGCCGTACGGAGACCCATGGCGTCTGGCATCAGCCCCCGTCATCCCGCCTCCGCACCTGACCGCCCTTATCCGGTTTCCGGACATGACATCAGGCTTCTTCCCTCCTGCCATCGGACATCCGGAGGCCTGGCCGGGATGATAACGGAAGGATACCGGGCTCCGACGCGGACTTCCGTCACGGACGGCGTAAGACCCGGCGCGGATCGGGAGGGTGACGAGACCGGGGACAGCTCGCGAGGGCTCAGGAAACGCGACATCAGCGGTCTCTGGAAACGTAACATCTTAAGGAAAGCGGGGGCCGAGGCGGATGGGATACAGAAAGAACAAGATCTGGATCATGCACGAGGGTCCGTGGACAATCGACACGTACAAGGTTCTGCACAAGGCCTGCATGGGGCTCCTAGCCCCAGACTCTCCCGAGTGGGGGCATTGGTTCAATGGAGAGACGGTGGCCCACATCGCGGCTCAGGAGGGTTTCCTCCCGCCGGGCTTCCGCGACTGGCACTACAAGGGCCACAAGGACCGCTCCGTCGCCCACGTCGCAGCCTTGTACGAGAGGCTCCCGGAAGGGTTCGACAGCTGGGAGCTCCTTGACGACTACCTGAATAACGTGGCAGTCTACGCCCTGCCCGAAGGCCGCCTTCCGGACTTCTTCGATCGCTGGGATCTGGCCGACATCCACGGGCACTCGGTAGCTGTTCATGCCGCCAGGGATCGGAGGCTTCCGGAAGGCTTCGACCGCTGGGACATACGGGACAAGGAGGGCGAACCTGTCGCCTCCGAGGCCGTGAGGAGGGGACCTCTCCCGGAAGACTTCGACCGGTGGGATCTCAAGGATGACCGGGGCCTCACGGTGGCTCACTGGGCCGCCTCGCACGGTCGCCTGCCCGAGGGATGGGACCGGTGGGATCTGCCAGCCAACGACGGCAGGACTATCGCCCACCTCGCGACATACAGCGGCTACCTGCCCGCAGGCTTCAACGGCTGGGAAATGGCGGACAAGCTCGGAAGCACGGTGGCCCATCTGGCCGCATGGAGCGGCAGACTCCCGCAGGGGTTCTCCAGGTGGGGGCTGGCGGACGGCAAGGGCGAGACCGTGGCGCACGTCGCCGCCCAGGCCGGGCGGCTCCCTCCGGACTTCGCCTACTGGGACATCACTGACGGCTCGGGGCGCAGCGTGGCTCACCGCGCCGCCCAGCACGGCCATCTTCCGAAGGGCTTCGCGCGCTGGGAGATGGCGGATCCAGATGGCGTCACAGTAGCGCACCTGGCCGCCTCGCGGGACAGGCTCCCTGACGATTTCGGGCTCTGGGAGCTCCGTGACGGCAAAGGCGTCACCGTCGCCCATGCCTCCGCGGAGAGGGGAAGGCTCCCCCGCGGCTTCTCCCTGTGGGGACTGGCCGACCGCGCCGGCCGTACCGTGGCGCATGCCGCCGCCGCCCAGGACCTGCTGCCCGCAGACTTCGGCGGGTGGGACATCGCCGACAACGACGGCGTCACCGTCGCCCACGCCGCGGCGCGGGCAGGCAACCTTCCTGAGGGTTTCGACCGCTGGGAGCTCGCCGATGCCGAGGGAAGGACCGTGGCCCACGCCGCAGCGGCATCCGGCACCCTCCCCGAGGGTTTCGCGCGGCTGGATCTGACGGACCGGAGCGGCAGGACCGTCAGGGACGAGCTCGACGCGTTCGCTTCCCGGCTCGCGGAGGCGAAAAGGGCGGATCCCTACGATCAGCATGATCGCGCCGCCGCGCTCACGGCGCCTGAGCGGCTCTCGTACCCTAAATACGAGAACCTGAACCGCGTGCCTCCTGCCTTGAAGAACAGGGCCTTCAGGGACGCCAAGCACCGCGGGCTCCCCGCCGGCTTCAGCCTCTGGGAGCTCCGCGACGAGTGGGGCCGCCTGCTGGCCCACAGGGCCGCGTCGCACGGCACCATCCCGAAGGACTTCTCCCTATGGGACATGAGAGGAAGCGAGGACTACCTGACAGCGGCCCACGCCGCTGTGGAGAGCGGCCACCTCCCGCCGGATTTTGACCGGTGGGAGCTGTCGTGGCGGGGCGGATGGAGCGTCGCGCACGCGGCCGCCCAATATGGCCGCCTCCCCCCCGGCTTCGACAAATGGGATCTGGAAGACAAAGAGGGCGTCACCGTGCTCCACGTCGCGGCCGAGCACGGATACCTTCCCGAGGAGCTCTACGACCGCTACCCCGAAGGCGGGCCAAGGCTCACGGCATACCACTATCTCGCGTTCGAGGGGCGCCTTCCCAAGGGATTCAGCAACTGGGGCCTGGCAAACGGGGAAGGGGTGACGGTTGCCCACTGGGCGGCTTCCGGCTGCCGCCTTCCCTCCGGATTCACCCACTGGACGCTCGCTTCCGTCTCGGGCTGGACGGTTGCGCACTCGGCCGCGAGGCGGGGCTGTCTCCCGAAGGGATTCGGCCTGTGGGATCTGGCCGACCAGGAAGGCACCACCGTGGCTCACGCGGCTGCCGCCAAGGATCGCCTTCCCCGAAACTTCTCGGAGTGGGAGCTCGCCGACAACAAAGGGGTGACCGTCGCCCATCTGGAGACGAAGCGCAGGGAGCTTCCCGCCGACTTCACCGGCTGGGCGCTCGCGGACGATTCGGGCCGCACCGTCGCCCACGTCGCGGCCGAGTGGGGGCGGCTCCCCAAAAGCTTCCGGGACTACGGCCTCACGGACAGGGACGGGGTCTCCGTCGCCCATCTCATGGCCCGGCGGGGCCCCCTCCCTGACTGGTTCGATCTGTGGGATCTGACCGACTCCAAAGGAGAGACCGTCGCCCACACGGCGGCGAGGCGGGCCTTCCTCCCCGAGAATTTCAGCCTATGGGAGCTCGGGGACGGCGAGGGGAGAAGCGTTGCCCACGTGGCGGCCGGGATCGCCCCCCTCCCCGAGAGCTTCAATTTCTGGGAGTTAAGGGACAGCGACGGGGTGAGCGTCGCGCACGTGGCGGCCAAGGCCGGTTTCCTGCCGACGAACTTCAGCCTCTGGGAGCTCGGGGACGGCGAGGGGAGAAGCGTCGCACACGTGGCGGCCGGGATCGCCCCCCTCCCCGAGAGCTTCACTCTCTGGGAGCTCGGGGACGGCGACGGGGTGAGCGTCGCGCACGTGGCGGCCAAGGCCGGTCTCCTGCCGGCGAACTTCGACCGCTGGGACATGGAGGACCGGGACGGCGTCCCTCTGGCCTGCCTTGCCGCGAAGGAGGGACGGCTCCCGGACGGCTTCGACCGCTGGGAGCTGAAGGACAGCTCCGGCATGACCGCCGCGCATATGGCGGCGAAAAGGCGCATGCTCCCGGAAGGATTCCGGCACTGGGAGCTCGCTGACGCGAAGGGGGTGACCGTCGCCCACACGATGGCCGAACGGAGCCGGATGCCGGAATCATTCGAAAAGTGGAGCCTGCCGGACTCGACGGGAAGGACCGTGGCCCACATAGCTGCAGAGCTCGGAACGTTGCCGAAGAGCTTCAAGGCCTGGGATCTCAAGGACGGTTCAGGCAAGACCGTGGCCCAGGTCGCGTGGGAGTTCGAAAATCTTCCCGAAGGATTCAGCCGCTGGAAGCTCGTGGACAAGACGAGGAACGGTCGCGGCTAGGAGCCTCCCGTCCTGCCCTCCCCCGCCCCGCGCGGCTCCCTGAAGTCGCGCGGGGCAACACTCCTCCGCTCCCCTCCCGATGCCGCATCCCCCCCTCTCTGCCTTCCCTCCGGACGTGCCTCCGCTCCCCTCCGAATGCCGCATCCCCCCCTCGGCCCTCCCTCCGGACGCGCCTCCGCTCCCCTCCCAATGCCGCATCCCCCCCTCGGCCCTCCTTCCGGACACTCGTCCGCCCCTCCCTCCGCCGCATCCCCCCCTTCCGGGACCGAGCGCACAACCCCTCCCGTCCGCACCGCCTCAGCCCTCTCGGCCGCACAGGCGGCGGCAAGGGACAGCGCCCTGAACCTGATGTGGAACGAATGGCTCTCCCGGGTTAAAATGAGGCTCGCCTGCGGCGTCCGAGAATCCGGACCGGACCTGGCGAGGCCAGGACCCCTGACTCCCGTGCCGGGAATCCTGCGGCTGGCGCTGACAGGCATTACCCGCCACCCGGAATCAGCCTCTGCCAGACACTGAACTCCGGATTCCGTCGGGATGTCCGGGCACATTGCCCCCCGCCCCCCCCCGCACGGCCCTGCGGTCCATCCCCCAAGACGAGTTCCCGGAGTTCTCCGGCGCGTGGCGCCGCGGACGCGGGGCAACGTTCAAGTTTGACATGCGCCCGGACGACACGCTGGCGGCGCGGTTCCGGGGCCGCGACTCCCCGGAGCGGGACAAGCTGCGCGAGGACCCCCTGCCCGAGGGCGGGGAGCTGCAGGAGATGGGGAGGCAGGGGTTCGAGTCCATGCCTAAGGAGGTGGACGATGACGTCATACGAGGACGGGCCCCCGTCCGAGGTGATCATGGACGCCCTGGGACGGGAGCCTTCCGCGATGCTGGGGATGATGAACGCCGGGGCGCTCCGCTGGGAAGCGGGGCCGCTCTTCGGCCAGGACGACGAGTGGAGGGCGGGGGCCGAGTTCCCCGCGGGCGTGGCCCGCTCCTTAGGGTTCCACAAGCGGGCGGACTGGCCCGGGGATCTGCGGAAGTGGATCCGGTACGGGGCCGCCGGGAGATCCTTCTGGCTTCTCCTGCGGGTCATGCCGACAATTTTCGGCAGCCCCGACCATAACCTGCGCGTGGATCTGCACGCCCGCTGGGGGGACGAGTGGGCGGAGCTGTACGAAGGCACCTGCCCTCTCTGGGGCGATAACGGCCCCGAGGCCGCCATGTGTGTCCTGAGCGGGCGCGAGAGGAACATTCTCGCCGGCGCGGGGCTCCTGCCCCGGACCTAGACGAGGCGGATGATGGCCGTGAATCCTGAGAAGGACCGGCGCGTCGGCCCGGAGGACAGGCTTCGCGCGGCGCCGGAGGACCGGGACGTCGAGGTCGAGCTGTTCGGCCGGGGGATATCCCGCATGTTTTTCCCTGGAGGTCCCGGTCCCCAGGCGGGAGCGCTTCCCCCGCGACCGCAGGCCCCTGAAGGAGCACCTCACGGGCAAGGAGGATGAGACGGTGCGGAACGTGATCACGGGCCGCGCCCGGCCCGCCAGGCGTCCCGGCCAGGAGACCGACGGGGACGGGGCCAAGCGCGCGTCCATCTCCGGCCGGGGATGCCGCGGCATCCCCGACGGCGTTCCCGCCTGGGCCGTGTTCGACCTGGCGCGCGACCTGGCGGCGGACGAGGGCGAGCGCTTCAGAGTGAAGACCCGCCTTGCCGGAACGCCCGAGACGGGACCTGCCATGCCGCGAGCCGTCATGTCCGGTCGAGACGCCTTCCCCTTCAGTCATGCCCGGCCGCAGGGGCCCTGCGGCCTCCCGTTCCCGGCGCCCCATGCCTCCGGCCCATTTCCTGCGGCCCCCTCTCCCGCCGGGGGGACCGTCTCTCCCGATCAGCAGACCGTATCTCGCGATCGGACGGCTGCCCCGCCCGGTCTCCGGACCCTTCCCCCCGATCGGCGGACCCTCCCTTCCGGTTCATGGGACGATCCCTGCGGAAATCCCGCGCCCTCGGGCCTCGTTTCCCGCCCGCGCCTCCCCGTCCGGAGGGCCGAGGGCTTTTTCGCTCCGTGCGCCCTTGCCGGAAACGCCGCCCAAGCCCGCCCCGAAGCCTTTCGGGACAGAACCTGAGCACCCGAAGAGCCCCACATGCCCGCCAAGACGCCTCCCCCCCAGCGAAAAAGGACCCTCGTAGCCATCGTGGCCGCCTCGGCCATCGCCGCCGCCGTCTGCTACATGGCGCTGAGGCCGACAGGCGTCCAGGCCCCCTCCCATTCCCCGTCAGTCTCTGCGGGCGGGCCCGCCGGAGCCGCCGGGGCGCCCGGCGGCGGGTCGGCTCCGGGAAGCGCGGCCGGTTCGAGCGGCACCGGAGGTCCTCACGGGGCCCCGGGACCGGGCGGTCCCTCACGGCCTTCCGGGCTCCCAGGACAGCCGGTCTCTCCGGCCGGTCCGTCCTCAGGAGCGGCAGGCCCCGGCGAGGTCTCCGGCACCTCCGGGACAACCGGATCTCCTGGTTCAGGCGGAGGCCCCGCCTCCGGGGTTTCCGGCACCGGCGGCGGGGGCCCGGCAGGGGCCCGGCCTGCCGAAGCCCTCTTCCACGTAGGTCTCGTCACCCAGTCGGCCGCGCAGGGCATCGACATCATGGTCGCGGTAAACGAGATCCTGGCGGAGTTCGGGCATGCCGGCCGGGGCGGGATCGTGCGCCACGTGACCACCCCCGACAGGTTCCTGGCCGAGATGGAGGCCACGAGGGATCTCATAGTCTCCATGGCAGACGATCCCCTCATGAGGGCGGTGGTGGTCTTCGAGGGGGTTCCCGGGACGGCGGAGGCGTTCCGGGAGATAAGGGCCAGGCGGCCTGATATTCTCCTGTTCGCTGCCGAGAACCACGAGGACGCGGAGCTGATATCCCGCTCGGCGGATCTGGTGGCGAGCCAGGACTTCATATCCAGGGGCTACCTAGTCCCCTGGACGGCCAGGAAGCTCGGGGCCGACACTTTACTGCACCTCTCGTTCCCGCGCCACATGACGGACGAGTCCCTGTACCGCCGAAGGGTCATCATGGAGAAGGCGGCCAAGGACCTGGGCCTCCGGTTCGTCTACGAGGAGGCCCCCGACCCCCAGGGGGAGGGGGGCATAGAGGCCGCGAGGGCCTACATAGCCTCCAAGTTCCCCGAGTGGCTCAGGCGCCACGGACCGAACACGGCATTCTTCGCCACCAACAACTCCCATACCCTCCCCCTGATCAGAGGCGTCATCGAGCAGGGGGGCTACTTCCCGGAGGCGGACGAGCCCTCGCCTCTCCTGGGCTACCCGGAGGCCCTCGGCCTCGATCCCGCAGAGCTCGGGCAGGATCCCGGGCGGGCGGTGGCGATGGTGGAGGAGGCCTTGGCCGCAGCGGGCGCCGGCGGAAGGCTCGGGACCTGGACGGCATCACTCGCCGCCAGCCACGTGAAGGCGCTGACCCGCTTCGCCATCGGCATCGTTCAGGGAAAGGCCGACCCTCGGGACACCCGGGCGCTCCTGGCCTGCTACGACGCCTCTTCCCCGGGGGTCAAATGGAACGGCGGGGCGCTCAGGGACCCTGCCGGCCGGGAGTACCCCAACGTCCTTCTGGTCTACCAGGACAACTACATCTTCGGCTCCGGCTACTCCGGCACGGCCTCGGTCAAGGTTCCCTCCAAGTACGGGGAGATGGCGGTCCCGACGGCAGGCTCCGGCCCCCAGTGGGATTTCCACATCGCCATAGTGACCGGCACCAGGGAGCAGGGCTCGGACGACCATCTGGGGGCACTGGAGATGATCCGGCGCTACGGGAGCTCCGAGGACGGCGGGCTCGTGACCCACCTGATTTACCCGATATCTTTCCTAAACGATCCTGAGCTCACTGCCGAACTGATCGCCTCCGCCGCCAGCGACCCGCTGCTCAAGGCGGTCGTGGTCAACCAAGCGATATCCGGCACCGCCGAGGGCTTCAGGAGGATCAAGGCCAGGCGTCCGGACGTCTTCTGCCTGTCGGGAGAGCCGCACGAGGATCCCGGGATCATAACCGAGACGGCCGACATGGTGGTGGCCGCCGACTACGTGGCCAGGGGGTATCTCATCCCTTACTCCGCCCGGGAGCTCGGGGCTAAGACCCTCGTCCACGTGACGCTGCCGCGGCACATGACCTACTTCTCCATGCGTCAGCGCGCCGCCGTGATGGAGCGCGCCTCGGCGGAGCTGGGACTGGGCTTCCACATCGAGATGGCCCCGGATCCCACCGCTCCGGGCGGCGTCGAGGCGGCCAGGACCTTCATCGCCGAGACCCTTCCCGAGTGGCTGGAGAAGTACGGCACGGCCACCGCCTTCTTCGCCACCAACGACTCCCACGCCGAGCCCCTGATTGCCGGCATCACCGACCTGGGCGGCATCTTCGTCGAGGCCGACATCCCGTCCACCCTTCTCGGATTCCCGGTGGCCCTGGGCGTGGACCCGGAGCCGCTCGTCGGCGACTGGCCCGGGCTCCTTAAGGCCGTGGAGGACGCGGCGGCGGCAAGGGGCGCCGCAGGCAGGCTCGGAACCTGGGCCTGGCCCCTTGGCTTCACACAGACCGCTGGCCTGACGGAATTCGGGCGCATGCTCGCCGAAGGCCGGAGCGACGTCTACGACGTGCCCGCCATCATCGAGTGCCTGGGCCTCTTTTCCCCCGGCGCCCACTGGGCGGGGAGCTTCCTGAACGATCCCGCCACGGGCAGGCTCGTGCGCAACTATCTGCTGGTCTACCAGGACACCTACATACTGGGCAGGGGCTACATCGCCACGACCAAGGTGGACGTGCCTGCGGAATACTTCTCGATAGTTCCCCCGGATCCGCCAAGGACCGGGGCGGCGCTGCGGCTTCCGCCGCCGGGGAGCCGACCCGGGCCGCCGTAACTTCCCCGATGGCGGCCATGTCCCCGGCGGGAGGGACGCCGCCGACGGTGACAGTGACATACCCCGGGCTAAAGCCCAGGGGCTTCCCGTCCAAGGCGTCTCAGGCCCGCCAGATCAACGTCCGGGCTAACCTCGCGTGTCCCGCGGTTCTTATCGATGAGCAGGCCGAGTATGCGCAGGCCTTCGGCACGGATGTTCAAAGCCGCGTTCATGTCCCTGTCCCGGGCGTGTCCGCACTCTTCGCAGACATAAACGCGCTCCGAAAGACCCATTGCCGTCTTCACAGTTCCGCAGACTGAACAGGTCTTGCTCGAAGGATAGAACCTGTCTATGACCACGAACCTCCTGCCCTGTTCTTCGAGTTTCCGGCGCAGCATGTTCACGAACATGCCCCATCCGTTGTCGGCCACGCTCCTGCCGAATCTCAAAGCCTGCGCCATGCCGTGCATGTCGATGTCCTCGATGACGACCGAATCAAAGGCGTTGGCTATCC
>JAISEQ010000358.1 GCA_031264045.1 Deltaproteobacteria bacterium | reverse complement strand
CCGGGGCCCGCCGTGCAGGAGAACGTCTTCGACACCCCCTGGGGGAAGTGCGGGCTCCTCATCTGCTCCGACACCTACCACTCCCTCCCCGCCAGGACCGCGGCCATGCGCGGTGCCGCCATGATCCTCATACCCTCCAACTGGCCCCCCACGGGAAGCTTCCCCGAGGAGGTCTGGCGCTTCAGGGCCATGGAGAACGGCGTGTGGCTCGCCTGCGCCAACCGCACCGGAGACGAGCTGAACTTCGACTGCCGGGAGTGCGAGAGCTACTTCGTCGACCCGGCGGGGAACATCGCCGCCCGGCTCAAGAACCCCGACTCCCTTCTCCTGACCCACGAGATCCCCCTTACCCCCTCGGGCGACATAGACTCCGGCACGCGCCGCGAGGAGATCCTGGAGTCCCGCACCCCCTGGCTCTGGCACCGCCTCTACGCGAACCTCGCCTTCTTCCGGGACATAACCGCCGGCTTCAAGCTCCCCCAGGCGGGCCCCACCGAACTCCACCTGGTGTGCCCCGGCAAGGGGAAGAACCCGGCGGACGCCCTGGAGGCGGGGGCGTCGAAGCTCGCGCCCGGCTCCGTGGCAGTTCTCCCCCTCTGGGAGTGGACCCCGCCGGATCTGGAGCGGGCCGGGAGGATCGCGAGGGACAGGGGCGCCGCGATCCTCACCGCCGAACCGGACCGCGCCGAAGAGGGCGAGGAGGAATCCGGCGACAGGACCTACATCCTGATAAGCGGGGAAGGCACGGAACGCGTCCCCCAGCCCTTCGACCGCCCGGAGCCCCTGATGCACCTGGGCACCCTCGCCGCCGAGCCAGTCCGCATGGCCGACATGCTGCACCCGGAAGCGGCGCTCTCGGCGGCCAAGCGCGGCTGCGACATCCTGATAGCCATGGAGAGGGAGCTCGGCGCGGACGATCTCTTCACTGTCTCCATGCGCCCCATAGACCAGGCGGCCTGCTGCGTGTGCGCCCAGGACGGGGCCGGTCTGGGCATGGTCCCCGAGGGTCACTCCCCCGGCGCCGGCGCGGCCATCCGCGAGCCCGGCTGGCTCACCTTCACGGTGGACTCGGACCCGCTCCGCAGGAAGCGCTTCCAGGACCGCATCGACTTCGAGCTCCTGTTCCGGGAGAAGGGCACTGGGCCCTGGGACTAGGCCGCGCCGGCCCGGGGCGGCAGGCCCTGGTTCCGGAGACGGGCGGGCGGAACGCGGAAGCCCGACACCCTCGGCGCGGCCTTCCGCGCCGCGGGGAGCTGTCCGCCGCCCTGAATCCCGAGTCCAGTTTTCCTCCGACCGCCCTCAGTTTTCCCCGTCCCGCCTGCCCGGCAGCGCTTACCTCCCGTCTGCGCATCCTGATGCCGTTTTCCGAGTACCGGAAACCTTTCCGCATTTTGTTTTCTGTTCGGGCAACTTGCATTTTTCCAGTGCCCTGCCGACTTCCGCGCATCGCGCCTTTTGTTTTCCCCATTCAGTTTTCAGTTGTTCCTCAGCAAAAATTTCACTGAATTTTCCGCTGTATTTCCATAAGGTCTGCTCTTTTTCCCGCTGATTCTCCGCGAGTTTCCAGCTTGTTTTCAGTTGTTTTTCAGTTGTTTTTCCGTTGATTTTCCGCTAGCATTCCCCAAGTTTCCTTCGCTTTTTCTGGTTCGGCATTCTTTTTCCCGTTTTCCGGCCTTTTCTCCCGGCACCCGCACGCCTTTTCGAACTTCGGCCTTTCCCCAGGAGTCAGACGCAACCGTCCTCCGTCCGGCGCGCGCCCTTTCCGGGATGTCCCGTCCGCTCCGTCCGGATGCCCGCATCCGTGCCGCTTTCCTCCGCAACCGTGGCCGCGCCCGTCCGGCCCGATCCCTTCGGCATGTCCGTGCCAGGCTCCCGGCTGCATTCCCGCCGAATCCCGATGCCCCGTCTTCTGCCGGCGGACGCCGCTTCCCGGAAACCGGAATCCGCCTGCCGCCGCTCCCGGCGCCCGTTCCCGATCCCGGCTGACCGCCCGCTCCCGGCGCCCGAAGCCAGTCCGTGAGCTTCCAGCCGACGCCGCCGCCCCCGGGCGCCCCCCGCAAGATTTCGCTCCCGGCCCGCCCCAGGTCCGGGACAGCGCCCGCAGGAAAGCCTTTCGCGGGCAAGGCCTTCAAGACCCCTTCTCACTCCAGACTAGGGCGGAACATGTCCCAGCAAAGGGCCTTCTCCCGGAGCGCCCTCGCGCCCGCGCCAGCCGCGGGACCGGCCCCCTTAAGGGGGGAAGCCGTTCCCGCGCCCTGCCCCCCGATTTTCGCGGCCCTCGCCCTCCTGCTCGCGGCCGCCCCGGCCGTCTGGGGAACCCGGGCCCTGGCCCAGGACAATGCGGAGGAACCCACGGCGGCCAGCCCCCCGGCACCCGCCCGGGAACAGGCCCGCGCCGCCCCAGGGGAGGCGGACGCCCGGACGGGACCGGCGCCGGACGGCATCGCCCCGGACGGCGCCTTGTCGGCTCCCGGAACCGGACCGGACTCTCCGGCCTCCCCGGCCGTCCCGGAAAACGCCGGGACGGCGGCGGGAACCGTAACCGGGACGGCGGCGGGAACTGCCGCGCCGACTTCCGGCGACTCCCGGACGACAATCACCCGCGAGCAGATTCTGGCCGCCAGGGTCGTGAAGATCCAGGACGCGCTGAACCTCGCGCCGGGCGTCTCGGCGTCCTCGTCCTCCGTGGCCATACACGGATCGTCCAAGGTGCTGGTCTTCCTGGACGGAACGCCGCTGAACGATCCGACTTCCAGCTACGGGGGCATAAACCTCGACCACATCTCCCTCGCCCAGGTGGACCGGATAGAGGTCATAAAGGACGCGGGCGGGCTCCATTACGGCCAGGACGCGACGGGCGGGGTCATAGTCATACACACCATGAACGCCGGGGCCGAGGCCGGGGTGACGGGACAGGTGCGGGTCTGGGCCGGGAACCTGAACGCCAGGCATGCGGACGCGGACCTGATGGCCCCGGCGGGGGCATGGTCCCTGGCCTTCAAGGCCGGCTGGGATTCCTCGGAAGGATTCAAGCCCAACAACGACAGCGACCGGAGACGCGGGGGGATGCGGGCCTCCAGGGAGTTCGCGAACGGGATCTCGTTTTCCGCGTCCGCCGACTTCCTCCGCGAGGAGATGGGCCTCTCGGGACTCCCGGACTACCCCACCCCGCACTCCAGGCAGCTCACCGACAACGCGGCGGGCACCGCGGCGGTCAAGTGGAGGGGATTCACGAACTCCATGTTCTTCAACCGCGGGGACGTGAGGAACCGGGATCCCTCCAGGGACCTGGACCAGCGGCTGACCGTCACCGAGTACGGGGACTCGCTGGGCTGGGAGGGCCCCTTCGGCCCGGGCGAACTGGCCCTGGGGGCTGGCTGGCAGGAGTCCCGGGCGGTGTCCAGCGAGTTCGAGAGCCGTAGGGAGAGCACGGTGCATCTCATGCTGGCACAGAGCGCGAGGCTCTGGCACTTGCCGGTGACGCTCCGCGCGGGCGTGCGCTACAACGTGAACAGCGCCTTCAAGAACTCCTGGAACCCGGAGTTCTCCGCGAGCTTCCTCCGGGGCGCCTTCGGGGCCGTCTACAAGATAAGCCGCGGGGTGAACCTCCCCTCCTTCCAGGAGCGCTACAGCCGCTCAAGCTCGTCGGCCCCGAACCCGGAGCTCGGACTCGAGGTCGCCGTCAACCAGAGCCTGGCACTGAGCTACGCGCCCTCCGACGGGCTGGAGATGAACGCCACGCTGTTCCTGAACCGCCTCAAGGGCCGTATAAGCTACGTGAGGCCGGTGAACTCCGGGGTGGGCCGCTACGAGAACCTGGGGAAGACCCTGTACCGGGGAGCGGATCTGGGCATAGGGTGGAAGCCGGTTCCCCAGCTGGAGCTGAAGGGCACCTACACCTACCTGGAGGCGAGGGACGAGGACATCGGGAAGTTCCTCACGAGCCAGTCCCGCAACTCGTTCACCGCGGAGGCGGTGGCGAGGCCCGTCGAGTCCTTCACCGCGGCCGTCAAGGCCGACTACAAGTCCCGGACATATGCCGATCGCGAGAACACCAAGGTGATGTCCAGCCGGATACTCTGGTCGCTCAGGGCCGAGAAGTCCTTCGGGCCGGTAGTGGTGTTCCTGGACGCCGAAAACGTCCTCGACAAGAAGTACTACTACGTGGACGGGCTCCTGGCCCCTCCAAGGACCTTCTTCATGGGCGTGAAGTACGGGTTCTGAGCCGGACCGCCGCCTCCCCCGCCCTTCCGGGTGCGCCGCCGGAGAGGCCTTCACCTTCCGCCGGCCCGACCGCTCGGTCCGGAGCCGTC
>JAISEQ010000124.1 GCA_031264045.1 Deltaproteobacteria bacterium | reverse complement strand
GCGCAGGGATAAAAGTGGCGTGCGCCGAAAAAAAATCAGTCCGGGCCACTTGACAAGAATCCCGGGATGCTTACCTTCCGAATTAGGAGGGTTTCCCGTTCCTGCGTCTGTATCGGTCGCTTTCCGCCCGCGTACGGGTTCCCGCTCCCTGGCGCTCCGGGCTCAGGTCCGCTCCCTCCTTCCGGGCTCCCGCCCGCTTTTCTCCCGGCCGACTGCGGGGGCAAGGCGCGAAAAAACCCCCCGCCCTGGTGGACGGGGGGCCTGAATGGCTGGGGAACAGGGATTCGAACCCCGATAGGCAGATCCAGAGACTGCTGTCCTACCATTAGACGATTCCCCAACAGCGCCGCAATTCCGGCAGGAATTAGGAGATACCACAATCCCCCCGCCGAGGTCAACATCTTTTTGCCGGACTTCCGCGCCGTTGGGGCGTTCCGGCTCACGTGATCTTCCGGGTGTTCAGGGAGTTCCTTTCGGTCTGTTGCAGTCCCGCGAATTCTTTGACCCTTGAAATGGCCCAGCGCCGCTGCGGGAGACTCCCGCCGGTCAAGCGGCGGCTCCGGGGGAGGGCCCCGATGACTGGGAGCTGGTCGGCAGGAGAAAAAACTCCCGCTCCCGCAATTTTTGGAAAAAAACGGTCGAGGTTTTTTTTCAGTTATCTCAAGGGTTTGGCCGGTCTTTAAACCGGCAGACGAACATAAAATCCCTCTGTTGCCCAGAAAGGGGGCAGGAAAATATGCTACAATGAAAGAGTGTCGCCCGGTTCCGGAACGGACCCGGTGCCGCCCTGTGGGGAAACCCGCCGCGCGGGAAAGTGCTGGCGGGACGAACGGTCCCGCGTCCGACCGAGCCGCAGTGATCACGGCGGGGCCGGGGAGCCCCGGTCCTCCCCGGCGGAAACCGGGCCGCAGGCACGGAGCCCGGCAGAAATGCCGGAACGCAACCCGAGGGAGGGCCCCGGAGACGGGAAGGCCCCTGCGGGGGGATGGACGGGACGTTTTAAGGGGACAGGGACACTCTAGGGCAGTTCCCAGGAAATTGCAAGCTCGCGGACGGATTTTTCCGGTCGGGGGCCCAGAGCCGAAAAACAGAATACGTCCACCCCGGAAAGCCCCCGAACGGGTAGCCCTTTCCGGGAACGCTCTATCGGATGACAGAAATTTGACCGGTGCCAGGAAGGGCTTTCCGCCCGGGTCGGCTGACGGGTACGGGCTTCGGGCTCCGCCCCGAAGCCGCCTGCGGACTCCGGTCGGAACCGGGCCCCGCGCTTTCCGGACCAGGAAGGCGCGGGACCACGAAGGACGTATTTCTTATGGGCTCGACTGACATTCCGGAAGACCCGGACCGCCGCCCCGGCTTTGCCGGGGCGGCCAGACGCCCGCCCTCCCCCGGAGAGGCGGAAATCCCCCCGGAAACGGGGACGGACTGCCCTGCGGGAGCCGCCGCGGCCAGCGGACCTTCGCGGACCGCCTCTCCACGGTGGATCGTGATGCGGTGCGCTACCGTCCGGTCCGGCCCGCATGCCGGTCTTCCGCGGAGGCGACGGAACTTGACACGGGCGTGCCCCGGGCTAGCGGAGCTGTCGGCACCGGACTCTCCGGGGCTGGCCTCCCCGTGAAATGCCCGGCGGGCACCTCCTCCCGCATGTCGGCACCGTGTCCGAATCACGCCACGGGCCGTCCTGATGGGACCTTCTGCCGTTCGCCGCACGGGGGGAGCCCCTTCCCGCCGCAGACGGCGAAGGGCCGGGGGCTCGGGCGTAGCAGGAGGCGCCCCCGGAAGCCTGTCGGGGCACCTTCTGCGGACCGCCGCCGGACCGGGAGTCCGGGCACGGCCCTGTAAAGACCGGAAAAACAATATGGCGATCAGGCTCGGGGAGCCCCCGGACGGGCAGCCCTCCCCCGGCGACCAGGGATGAGAAAGCGGAGAAATATAGGAATCTGAATCTGGACCTCACGGCCGGCCCTCCCGTCATCGGGGCGGGGGCCACCGCAAGACGCGGCAGGGCATGCCCTCCCGCCAATCCGGAGGATAAAATAAGTGGTAACCCGTCAGACAACCAGGAAGGCGTCACCCCGAGGCAAGAGGAGGAGCGACCCGCTCGACTACCAGGACCCCGGGGAGGCGGCTTCCCCCTCCGAGTTCTACGAGGAAGGAACCGTCCACGAGTTCCTTGCCCTCCTGGGCGGGGCCGGGATAGGGATCCGCGACGATTCCGAGGGCCTGGACGGCTCCAGGAAGTTCGAGACCCTGAAGCTGGCCCCCGAGCCCGATGCGACCTTCCGCCCCGAGGACAGGACCGACACCCGAATATCCGACCCGGTGAAGATGTACCTGAGGGAGATGGGGCTCGTGAACCTCCTCTCCCGCAACGACGAGACCGAGATAGCGAAGAGGATAGAAAACGGCGAGAAGGAGGTCATAAAGCTCATCATGCGCACCTCGGTGGGCGCGGACGGGCTTGCCTCCATACGCCGCCGCCTCGAGTCCGACCAGCTGAGGCTCAAGGAAGTGGTGAAGGACGCCGAGGACGAGACTGAAGGCCGGGAGGAGTCCCCCCGGCGGCGCGACCAGGTGATAGCCCTGATCCGGGACATCGAGCACAAGCTCAAGAACCGGGCGGCCTATGTCAGGGGCCACGTCGCCCGTGACGGCCTGAGGCCCACCAGGCTCAAGTCCATAGAGAAGCACATGGACAAGTCGCAGGGGGAGATAGAGGAGCTCCTCCTGAAGCTGGGACTGGTGAAGAAGCAGTACGACGGGATGGTGGAGCGCCTCCGTGACTGGGACAGGAGCCTGCGGGACACCTTCAAGCTCATGACCGACGGCTGCGAACGGCTTGGGGTCAGCCCCTCGGAGCTGGCCTCGCTCCCCCAGGAGCTCATGGCCGGCGACGGGGTGCCCGGAACGGGATCCGTTCCGGAGGAGAGGGTCCTCCTGGTGCATGAGACCCGCAGGCACCAGGCGAGGCTCGCGGAGCTGGAGAGCGAGTGCAAGATGAGCTGGGACGAGCTCCACCCGATACTCGCCACCATCGACCGCTCGGAGCGGGACGCCTCGGACGCGAAGAGGCACCTCATCGAGGCCAACCTCAGGCTGGTCGTCTCCATCGCCAAGAAGTACACCAACCGCGGCCTCCACTTTCTGGACCTCATCCAGGAGGGCAACATCGGGCTGATGCGGGCGGTGGACAAGTTCGACCACAACCGCGGCTTCAAGTTCTCCACCTACGCCACGTGGTGGATCCGCCAGGCCATCACCAGGGCCATCGCCGACCAGGCCCGGACGATCCGCATCCCGGTCCACATGATAGAGACCATCAACAAGCTGCTCAGGACCAGCCGGGCGCTCACGCAGGAGCTCGGCCGCGAGCCCCTGCCGGAGGAGATCGCAGAGCGCATGGAGATGCCCCTGGACAAGGTGCGCAAGGTCCTGAAGATTTCCAAGGAGCCCATCAGCCTGGAGACTCCCATAGGCGATGACGAGGACACCTCGCTCGGCGACTTCATAACCGACAGCGAGTCCGTGAGCCCGCACGCCGCCGTGCTCACGCTGGACCTGCAGGAGCAGATCCGTAAGGCCCTCGCCACCCTGACCGACAAGGAGGCAGAGGTCATCCGCCAGCGCTTCGGCATCGACCGCACCACCGATCTCACCCTCGAGGAGGTGGGCAGGCGCTTCGGGGTCACGCGGGAGCGCATACGGCAGATAGAGGCCAAGGCCATCACGAAGCTGCGCCACCCCGGCAGGGGCAAGGAGCTGAAGACCTTCGTCGACGGCTGAGCGCCTCCGAGCCGGGGTCTCCGACCGGGCCATGACGGCGGATCTCCCGCGCCTTTCCGGCTCGCACCCGGCAGAACCTGACAACGCCCGCGTCCCGCTGGGCCCGAGAGGGCCCCCTCGGGGCGCGGGTTTTTTTGCGGGCCAGCTCATCCGGGCACGTAGGCGGGACGGCGCCGGAGGCCGGGAGCTTCCGTAAGACCGAAGCCTGTCCTGGATCGGGAGTTTCCGGAAGGAAGACTGAAGCCTGTCCCGGATTAGGAGACGCCGTAGCTCGACGGCCTGCCCGGACGCCCGTCTCCCCGGTGGTTTCGGCAGTCGTACCCCATGCTCAGGAACTGCTCACGACTCCCCGAACCCGCTCTTCCGGGACGAGGTTTGCCACTAGCCCTTCCCTTCATCGTTTTTCCCGTGTTGCCTTCCTTCCGTTTCTGGAGACCGGGAGGCATTCTGCTCCTGGAGACCGGGAGGCATTCTGCTCCTGGAGGCCGGGAGGCATTCTGCCCTCCCCGTCTCATCTAAGAATGTCGACATCGGTATATGGGTAATCGTTCACCCCACCCACCCCGCCGCCGCCCCCCCCACCCCACCCCCGCTCAGCGGGCAGTAGAGAACATTCCAAACACATCCAAGCCAACACAAACCGAACCCAGTTACCGAACGCGGTGCG
>JAISEQ010000545.1 GCA_031264045.1 Deltaproteobacteria bacterium | reverse complement strand
CCTGGAAGCGCGGGGAACCCTGGAACCAGGAGGAGGTGGAGGCATTCCGGGACTCCCTTTTCCAGACGGGGGTGTTCCAGCCGGCGAGGATAGAGCCGGGCTCCGCCTCCGGCCCCGATGGGGAGAGGGAGGTTCTCCTGAACCTGAACCGGGCGCCCCTCCGCACCGCGAGCGGGTCCGTGAACTACGACTCCGACTTCGGGCCGGGGTTGGAACTTGGCTGGGAGCACCGCAACCTCACGGGCTGGGGGGACACGTTCAGGGTGGAGCTGCCTGTGTGGAAGGACCTCCAGCAGCTGGGCCTCCAGTACACGAGGCCCTACTTCCTCTCCCGGAACCAGAAGTTCCTCGCCAGATCGGTCCTTCTCCGCGAGGAGACCGACACCTACAGCCTCCAATCGCTCTCGGCGTCCGTCGGCATAGAAAGGACGCTCTCGCGCCACCTGACCGGCAAGCTCATGGCGAGCGTGGAGGCGGGCCGCCTGGACGAGTTCATAACCCCCGAACAGACCTACATGGTCTACGGCTTTCCGATGACGCTGGACTGGAACTGGTCCGACAGCCTGCTCGACCCCACGAAGGGGCACAGGCTGTCCCTCCTGCTCGCCCCCTACACGGGCGAGTACTTCGAGCGCTTCACCATAATAAAGACCCGGGCCGACGGCTACCAGTACTTCCCGGTAATGAAGGACGGGAAGCTGGTCTTCGCCCTGAGGGCCTCCGTGGGGGCCATCTTCGGGGCCGGGCCCTCCAGGCTCCCCACGTCCCTGAGGTTCTTCTCCGGAGGCGGAGGCTCCGTCAGGGGCTTCAGCTACCGCTCGATCGGCCCGCGCAACCTCAACGACAAGCCGGCGGGCGGGGACTTCCTAAACGAGGTCTCCGGCGAGCTCCGCTTCCGTTTCTCCGAAACCATGGGAATCGTGGCATTCGTGGACGGCGGCAACCTCTACGACAAGTTCGACTTCTCCCAGCTGGGCGAGGACCTCCTGTGGGGAGGGGGCTTGGGCTTCCGCTACTACTCCCCCATGGGCCCCTTCCGGGTGGATCTGGCATACCCGCTGAAGCCCGGAGAACGCAAGGAGGAGGCCAGGCTGCAGCTCTACATAAGTCTGGGGCAGAGCTTCTGAGGGGGCGGGACCGGGCTTCGGGGAACGCTCCGGGCGGCGCGCCGCGCAAACCCCCGTCCTCCGCCGGAGCGTCACGCGCGTCACCGCGCCACTCCGCCTCAGGAACCTCTGCGGGCCCGGACCCGGCGGTCCCGCCGGAAGACGCCGTGACAGCCTGCGGATCATGATGCCGCAGGGGGCGAAATGTGATAAAAGGTTTCCTGCGGGCGCAGTCCCGCGCACCCGGCAAGGCACGAAATCCCGCCAGCGGCACGCGTCTGCGGGGCTGCGGACCCCGCGCTGGACGCCGGCCCTGAAGACCAAATGATATCCGGACCTCACTCGGGGCCCGAAGACTCGCTCGCGGTCGCCGGGCCCCTTTCGGGCCGCGGCCGGGAGGCTCACGGGACACGGCGCACGACATGGAAAAGACCCTAACGCTGGAAAAGGGGACCAAGCCCGCGCGGGTGCAGGAGCTCCCGGAGCCTAGGAAGTCCCCGGGGCGCCGCCTCCTGAGGACCGCCGCGAAAATCCTGGCCGCCATCGCCCTTCTGGCAGTCCTGGCCGGGGCGGGGGCGCTCCTGTGGCTGCGTTCGGACTCGGGAACGGAGCGCGTGGCGTCCGAGGTGAGGAAGGCCCTCGCCGCCAGGGGCCTGAAGCTTGAAGCCTCCTCCATCAGGGGCCCGCTTCCGGGATCCCTCACGGCAACGGATCTCGTGCTCTCCGACTCCGGGGGAGCTTTTCTGAGGATAGCCGAAGCCGAGGCGCGGATCTCGCTTCTGCCCCTCCTCTCCCGCAGGCTCCAGGTCGACTTGCTGAGGGTCGCGGGCGTGGACTTCGTACGCCCCCCGACCCTACCGCCGTCGCCGGAGGAGAACGGCGGCCCCATGTCCGTGCCGCCGGTGGACATTAGCGCCCGCGTCGAGATAGAGAACGCTAGGGTGCTCTCCGGCGCCGATCCGGTCCTCGCTGCAAGCGTGCTGAATCTCCGGGCGAGCGCGGCCTTCGACCGCGAGGGCCCCGTCCTCTCCTGGGACGTGGCAGGGAGCTGGACCGGCCCCGAGGGCAGGGGGGTCACCTTCAGGACCTCCCACGATCCGATCTCCCGTCCCGACGAGCCCCTGTCCGTGGACTTTCACGCCTCGGCCGGGCCGGGAAGCCCCCTCGCGGCCTTCGCGGCGGATCTCCCCTTCAGGGACCCGGAACTCTCCGTCACGGGCTCGGGGCCCCTGGACGCGTGGGAGGGCGACTTCCTCCTCTCCGCCTTCCCCCTGCCTCCCGCATCGGCCGACGACTCCGGGGCCGCCCCCAGCGATGCTTCCGGACCGGACGCGCCCGCCCCCCCTCTTTCTCCGCCCGCCCCCGCCCCGGCTCCGGACGCCGCCCATCCCGACGACCTGACGGCCCCGCCACTGACACGGGCCTCCCTGGCGACGGCGGGCCGACCCTCTGAACCCAACTCCTCCGCACCCGGGGCCGTGGACGGCGCCGCCCCCGGCGCACCCGCCCCCGAGGGCCGGGACGGGCCAGGACGCTCGGAGATCCGGGGACATCTCCTTTTCAGCGGCTCGGCGGGCAAGACTGTGAAGGAGCTGTTGACCGCCCCCGATGCCCCCTTCACCCTGCGCCTCGAGGCGGGCAAGGACCCGGACTTCCCCATCCTCGGCAAATTTGCCCGACACCTGGGCAGGACGCTCCGGCTCGCGGTGGCCTTCGACAAGGACGGGCGCGATCTTCACGGTTCGGCCAGGCTCTTCTCCGAGAAGGGATCGCTCACCCTGGAGCCGCTGAAGGTGAGCGTGACCGACGGGGGGCTGTCCGCCGAAGGTGCCGGGATCCTTGAGATCACGGACTTCGGGGAGTTCGCCGCCCCCGCCGAGGCCGCCGATGCGTCGGAGGCTCCCGGTACACCGGCGTCCGATGCCGCCGCATCTGAAGTTCCCGGAACCACGTCCGACAACGGCAGGGGAACCGGGGACGCCAGCGGCGGTTCCTCCGCCACCTGCGGATCCGACGGCGCTCCGGGTGCGCCTCCCCTCCCCCAGAACACGGCCAGCCCGGGCGGCCAGTCCGGCGGACCGGCCCAGCATGCCGAGGAACCGTCCCCGCATCCGGCGGCCGGAACCGGCGCAAGGGACGCCGGGGGCATAGATTCCGAGGACATCCCGGACGGTCGGAGCGTCCGGACGGATGCCCCCGGAGATCCCGGCGGCGGGACGCTCGGGCCCTACGCGGTCACGGCGGCGCTCAGGTATTCCATCGAACTGAAGGGCCAGAATGCGTATCTGAACTCATTTTCGGTCTCGGGTGACGGGCTGAATCTTGATCTCTCCGGAAGCCTGGTGAAGGCCTCCGGCTGGGACGGCGAAGCCGGCGCGGATGCCGCTCCTGCCTCCGCCGCGGCGGGAGACGAGGCGACCGCGAAGCTCAGGCTCAAGCTCGCTCCTGGTTCGGGGTTCGCGAGGATGGTGCATGCCGCGCTTCCCTCCGTCACCTCCGGCGCCGACATCGAGCTCGGAGTGGACGGGGGATACCTTACCGGCCTGAACGCCTTGAAGGACGTGACCGTGAGGGCCAGGACCGGTGATCTCTCGGCCTTCCTCCCCGTCCTGGGGGGAGACGCGGATCTGTCGGTCAGGGCCTCGGGGCCGCTGGACGGGAACCTCTCGGCCTCGGCGGATCTCACCTCCGAGAGGCTCCTCTTCGCCTCGGGCCGCGGGGACCCGGACCCGGTGGAGCTCTCGAGTCCGGTGCTGAAGATAGGGGGCACTCTCGGCGATCTCGCGGACGGGCCTTCCTTCGACGGGGACGTCTCGCTCGCGGCCAAGGGGAAGATCCCCGGAGAGAAGGCCCTCCGCGATGCGACCGCGACCGGCAAGCTGGCCTTCGCCTCCGGGGACGGCGGCCTGCGCTTCAGCGCGAGGGGCCTGGCCCTCTCCGCGCTGGGCGCGGAGCTCAGCGCCGACCGCCTGGACGTGGCGTTCCCCCCGGAGGGCCAGCCCGAGCTCTCGGGTGCCCTCAGGATCTCCGTCACGAACTGGGAGCTCCCCTCCAAGC
>JAISEQ010000534.1 GCA_031264045.1 Deltaproteobacteria bacterium | reverse complement strand
ACGATGAGGACGTACGGTATGCTGGCCTTCCCCGACATGAAGGGCGAGGAGCTGTAGTCGGCCTTGTCCGGCCCGTAGGGCGGGGGATCGCCTATGGTGTAGGACCCTCCGGGGATTTCGACGGAAAAGTACGCGGATGCGGGGGCCGCTGAGAGTGCCAGGAGTGCCAGGAGGGCCAGGGCCGCTGCGGTAATGATGTTTTTGGACATGGTCACCTCGCCGTTTCGGGACGCCCCCGGCCGAAGGGGCGCCGGGGGGAGGGGGATCGTCGGGGGCCGGAGCGGAGTCCCTCCCCCTCGCGGGAGAGGCGCTTCCGGAAAGACCGCTGGTCTGGAAAAGGGCCAGTTAACCCGCTTTCACCTTTGCATTTTCGGTGCCAACCGGGCCCGCCGAGTTGCCGCCGAATCATGCCCGGGGACCCCGGCCTTCCGGGAATCCCGTTCTCCGCAGGGACGTCTGGAGCTGCGTCCGGAGGGACTCGGGGACCTTCGCCGCCGCCGCATGCGGACCCGAGGAAACCTGCGGTGCCAAGAGGATGCCAACTCGAAAAAATGGAAAAAAATGTTCGGATCTGCCCGGATGCAGCAGATCGACTTCGGAAACATGAAAAATCTCAGAAAATATCGGAAAATACTAAAATATCGGAAAATTCAGGAAATTTTGGAAAACACTAAAATATCGGAAAATTCAGGAAATGACGGAAAATACTGGAAAACAGCAAAAAAAACTGCCCGCACAGGGTCAGATCCGGCAAGCCGGAGCTTCGAAAATAAAGGGCGGGGAGGCAAAACGCAAACGAAACGGGGCGGCGCGGGGCGAAGCCGGAAAAGCGGAAAGCCCTCCAGCCGGCGGACTCCGGGCGGACCGCGAGAATCGGGGATGGCAGGCCGAGCGAATCTCGGAAGCGCGGGGAGATGGTCTGCCCCGGAAATTCTGGCGCGCCGCTCCGGCGAATCCCCGTCCGCTTAACGGCGGCTCCCGCCCGCCCGCGGCCTTTCATTTTCCGTCCCGGACCGCTTTCGCCCCGAGCCCGGTCCGCGCCTTCTCCACGTCCGCACGGGCACCCGCGCCCCGCCGCCGCCCCCTTCCGGCGGTCCCTTCCGGCGAAAGCGACCGGCCGCCGCCCCTCTCCACCGCATCCCCTTCCCGGCACCGCACTGCCAACCAGCCAACAATCCAAACTGCCAACTTGCCGGCGCGTAAACTCGCCAACCTTCGAGCCGCCAACCCCTTCTGACTTCATGCCGCACCCCCTCATCCCCGGAGTCCGCCAAGCTCTTGTCCCCGCGGGACGCCCCCCTCCCACGTGCCGGCCGGCCCGGTCCGGAGGCACGCGCGGCGCCGGCGCCCGCCCTCCCAATCCGGTCTTCCCTTTAATGCGCGCATGGGTTAGACTTCCCGGGGTCCAGCAGGACCTCCCCCCTTTTCACTCCCGAGCCCGTGCCCGACCCGGGAAACGGGCGGCAGGTTCGCGGGAGGCGTCACGCAGCTCCCGCCGGCCTTCAAGGCCTCCATTAAGGTGCCACCCGCGATGACCAAGCCCGCCGTCAACGTCCGCTCCGCCCTCGCGGCGGTTTCCCTGGCTCTCCTCATGGCGGCCGCCGCCCCGGCCGCCCCCGCCCCGGCGGCGGGATACTTCGGCTCGGGGCTCTCCTTCGCGTCCGAACCGGTGCCGCTGTCCCAGCCGGAGGTCTACGAGACCCTCGATCAGGAGCTGATCCTGGTCTCCGAGGCCAGGGCGAGGGTGTTCCTGGCCCTGCGGCGGGCCCCCAGGACCCTTCCCGTCGTCCAGGGCGCGCTCCGGAGCGCGGGCGTCCCCGACGACTTCAAGTACCTGCCCATGGCCATGACCAGCCTCGATCCCCTCTTCAGGAACGGCGGACGCCGGGGGATCTGGAGGCTCACGGAGTCCGAGGCCGGGGCCATGGGCCTATCGGTCAGCCGCCTGGTGGACCAGCGCCTGGATCCCGCAGCCTCCTCCGAGGCCTCGGCCAGGCGGCTTGCCTCCCTTCACGAGTCCTGGGGCACCTGGACCGCGGCGCTTGCGGCGTTCCTCGACCAGGGGGCGATGTCCGCCGCCGCCTCCGAGTCCGGCGGCGAGCGCGACTACTACCGCCTCTACGTCTCCCCGGAGCTCGACAGGTCCGTCTGCCAGGTGCTGGCGGGCAAGGTCCTCTTCTCCGACCCCGCAGTGTACGGCTACCGGCCATCCAGGTCCTGGCCGAAGCTCTCCGGCTCCCGCGCCGCCTCGGAAGGCGGGGACATGAGGGAGATGGCCCGGAGGCACGGGACAGACTACAAGACCTTCCGGGACATGAACCCCCATGTCCTGACGGATTCGGTGCCCCCCGGGACCGTCCTGAACCTGCCCTGACGCCCGGCCCGCCCCCTTCCCCTGCCGCCCCCCCGCCCGGAAGCCGCGCCCCTTCCAGCTTTCCCGCCCCCGTCCGGACGCTTGACAGGCCCACCGGGAGGATCTAAGTTAACCCTGGATCCGGGCCGGGAGGCCCCCTTTCCAGCGCAGGAGGCGGATCATGACGGGCGTCCCGCTCGCTTTAATGGGGTTTCTGCTGGCGTCCTCCGTCCTGGCCGCGCTCTCCTACAGAAAGCTCGCGGCCGAGAGGCAGAGGTGCCTGAACTCCTTCGCCAGGCTGGACGTGCTCCTGAAGCGCCTCTGCGAGCGCATGGAGCCGGGGCCGTCCCCGGAGGCCGCAGGCGACCCCGGGCCGGCCGAGGCGAAGCTCGTCCGGGCCAGGGCGGACTTCCAGCGGGCGAGGCTGGCGGCCTCGGCGGTGCTCCTGGGCGTGACGGGGGCCCACCCCTGCGGCAGGACGGTCGCCGAGGTGGCGCGCGCCTTCGCGGATCTGGACCGGGCCGCAGGCAGGCTGCCTCCCCCCGAGGGCACTGACGCGGAAGAGCTCGCCGAGGCGAGGCTCCGCGCCGCGAGAGCCCTCGGGACCTTCAACGGCTCGGCCGGGGCCTACAACAGGGCGAGGAGGGCCGTGCCATTCGTGCTGTTCACGAGGCTCTTCGGCTTCAGGAAGGCCTACCCCTACCCCCTGCCCGGGGAGGAGAGGGACCGCGAGGTCCAGCTGTAGGCCCCGTGCCGCCTCCCCGGCTCCCGGTTCCCGATCCCCCGCGACCCGCAAGTCTCCCCGCCGCACGATCCCTCCCGCCGGCCCGCGTTCCCCCGGACCCCGCGCCCCTGGCGCGCCGTGCCCGTGACCGTGGCTCCCCGGCCGGCCTCCCCTCCCTCCCGCGGGCACCTGTCCCCGGACGAGTTTCCCGTGCGCGGCCCGGCCCGGGCCCGCGCCGCGGAGCCTGCCCCACTCCGGCACTCCGGACGGCCGCCAAATCCGGGTTCCGGAAACACCGGACGACCGCCAGTCCGGGCCCCGGAAACTCCGGACGACCGCCAGTCCGCGCTTCCCCGCATCCGTCCGTCCGGTCCGCGCGGCAGCCTCCCCTCCCCCGGCCCCGATCCGGCGAAAGGACCCGACCCTTCATGGCTCCGGCACACGACCCCTCCAGGACCGTCTACCTCATCGACGCGAGCGCCTTCATACACAGATCGTTCCATGCCATGAGGAGGCTTGCTAACCGGCGCGGCCAGCCCACCGGCGGGGCATTCGGCTTCACGAACACGCTCATGAAGTTCATGAGGGAAAATTCCCCGGAGCACATGGGCGTCATATACGACAGCCGGGGGCCCAACCGGCGGAAGCTCCTCTACGAGGCCTACAAGGCCAACAGGCCGCCGACCGACCCGGATCTGGCGTCCCAGATAGGGTACGTGAAGGACATCGTCGCGGCCATGGGCCTGACGGCCAGGGAGGAGCCGGGCTTCGAGGCGGACGACGTCATAGCCGCCTTCGCGAGGCGCTTCGAGGCCCAGGGCCTCGACGTGGTGATACTCTCGGGGGACAAGGACTTCTACCAGCTCCTCTCGGAGCGGGTGTCCATGTTCGATCCCAATCCCAAAATGAGCTCCGCCATGGACTTCGCGTCCTTCCGCGAGAAATACAAGCTGGAGCCCTCGCAGTTCCTGGACTGCCAGGCCCTGATGGGGGACAGCACCGACAACATCCCCGGCGTCCCCAGGGTGGGGGAAGCGAAAGCGCTGGAGCTCATAGGCGCGTTCGGGTCCCTCGACGCCCTCTACGGGAACCTGGCGGAGCCCGCGGCCGGGCCGAAGTGTCTGACCCCGAAGCTCCGGGAGAGGCTCAGGAACCACGAGGAGGGCGCGAGGCTCTCCAGGAAGCTCGCGCTCCTGGGCGAGGGATGCCCTGCGGAGGGGACCCTGGAGGACTTCAGGATCAGGCCGAGGGACACGGAGACCCTCCGGTCCATCTTCGAGTCCCTGGACTTCCGGAGCCTCGCGGCCGAGCTCGGGGCGGTCCGGAAGGGTCCGGCGCCCGGGGCCGCTCGGGGCGGGGGCGGGGACGCCGGCGGCTCCTCCGCGGGGACCGTCCCGGACGAAACCCCCGCCGCTTCAGGCGCAGTCGGCTCGGGCGCGGACGGGGACGTGCGGGACACGGCGCCTGGCGCCCCCCGGCCGGTCGGGGCCGCGGTCGACTACTCCGCCTACGTGCTGGTTTCTTCGGAGAGGGAATGGGAGGAGCTGGAGGACGAGCTGGGAAAGGCCGCGAGGATAGCGGTGGACGTCGAGACCGACTCTGTCCTGTCCGCCACATGCGGGATAGTCGGCATAAGCCTCGCGACCGGCCCCAACCGGGCCTTCTACATACCCGTGAGCCACGCCTCCGGTCTCCTGACGGGCAATCCAAACCAGGATCTGGCGGACACCCTCGAGCGCCTCCGCCCTCCCCTCACGGATCCGGCGAAGGCCCTGTGCGGCCAGAACGCCAAGTTCGACTGGAGGATCCTCGCCCGCTTCGGGCTGAGGCTCCCCGGCCCGGCGGCCGACCCCATGCTCGCGGCATACCTACTGGATCCGGACGCCCAGAAGTCCCTGGACGCCCTCTCGGCCAGGTACCTGGACCACGATCCCCGGTCCTTCGCCGACACGCTGGCCGCGGCGGAGGCGGCGGACGCTTCCGCGCCAGCGCCCGGGAAGAGGGGGAAGAGGAAGGCCTCCGCTGACGGGCAGGACCCCGGGGAGGCGGCGGACGCTTCCCCGCCCGCGCCCGGGAAGAGGGGAAAGAGGAAGGCCTCCGCGGGCGGGCAGGACCCCGGGGAGGCGGCGGACCCGCGGGCCGGCGAGGAGGCGGAGCGTCCGGCGGAGGTCGGGGCTGAGGCCGGGGCCGGTCCTGGGGCTGAGGCAGAGGTCGGCGCCGGGACGGCGGGAGACGCTCGGTCCGGGAGGAGGAGGACGAAGAAGACCTTCGCGGACGTGGACTTGAGGAGCGCCTGCGAGTACTCGGCGGAGGACGCGGATCTGGCGTGGAGGCTGTGGCCCCTGACCGAGGAGGATCTGGCGGCCGAACCGGCGCTCCTGAACCTCTACCGCGAGGTGGAGCTGCCCCTGGAGGATCTCCTGGTCTCAATGGAGCTGGCCGGCATGAAGGCGGACCCGGTGAGGCTCGCGGCCATCTCGGAGAAGCTCGGGGCGTCCCTCGCGGATCTGGAGCTGAAGATCTGGGACGCGGCCGGGCTCAGGTTCAACGTGGCCTCCCCCGCCCAGGTGGCGGACGTGCTCTTCGGGAGGATGGGCATCGAGCCCAGGCGCCGCACCAACAAGAAGACCGCCTACTCCACTGACTCGGCCGTCCTGAGGGAGCTCGCCCTGAACTTCCCCGTGGCGGCGGACATCCTCCAGCACCGGGAGACGTCCAAGCTCAAGTCCACCTACACGGACAGGCTCCCCCTGGCCATAAGCCCGCTGACGGGGCGCATCCACACGACCCTCCACCAGACATCGACCATGACCGGAAGGCTCTCCAGCTCGGATCCGAACCTCCAGAACATCCCCGCGAGGACCGAGGAGGGGAGGGCCATAAGGGAGTGCTTCCTGGCGGAGGAGGGAAACGTGCTCGTCTCCTGCGACTACTCCCAGATAGAGCTCCGGATCATGGCCGAGCTCTCGGGGGACGGGGCCCTCATGGAGGCCTTCTCACGCGGCGAGGACATCCACCGGGAGACCGCGGCCGCCATGTTCGGGAGGGCGCCCGCCGACGTCACGCCCGAAGAGAGATCCCGCGCCAAGGCCATCAACTTCGGCATCATCTACGGCCAGGGGGCCTTCGGGCTGGCGGCCGCGCTGCGCATACCCCAGGGGGTCGCCAGGGACTTCATCGGCCGCTACTTCGAGCGCTTCCCCGGCATCAGGGACTACATGGACAGGGTGAAGAAGGAGGCGGCCAGGACCTGCGAGGTCCGAACCCTTTTCGGCCGGAGAAGGAAGCTTCTCGCCTTCAGATCCCCCGGCAGCCGGGAGAGGGCCGAGGCCGAGCGCTTCGCGATAAACACCCCGGTCCAGGGCACGGCGGCGGACGTGATAAAGATAGCCATGCTCCGCGCCGCCCGCCGCCTCGCCCGCGAGCTGCCGGAGGCCCGCCTCGTCCTCCAGATCCACGACGAGCTCCTCTGCGAGGCCCCCGAGGGGGACGCCGCCGCGGTCACCCGGATCCTTTCCGAGGAGATGGTTGCGGCCGGCTCCGAGCCGTTCTTCCCGGGCGCGCCCGTCCTGAAGGTCGCCCTCAAGGTGGACTCCTCGGTCTCCCGGAACTGGACCCACGCGTAGCCCCGGCCCCCGCCCGGAAGGGCCGCGGCCTCCGGAGGCCGGCGGAGGCGCGGGAACCCGCGAGGACCGGAAATGCCGGAGCCGGTCGCGCCGGGACCGGAATGCGCCGAAAGCCGACCCGCCGCCGCACGGTCCGCCGTCGCGGGATTCCTGTTTTCGGGACCGGAATGCTGTTACCCTGACGGGATGCGCGGCGGACGGGCCGCCGCTCCGGGCACCCGCGCACGTCCCGGGCGGATGCGGTGAGCCTGCCCGGGCCGCATCCACCCTGACTTCCCCGTCCGAACTACCCTTCCGGACGCTCCTTCCGGAAAGCGGCCCTTCCCCCGGCGTCCGTCGCCGGACAGGCCCGCAACGTACCCCTCCGCAATCCCGCTGGCGCGCAACGTACCCCTCCGCAATCCCGCGGGCCCGCAACGTACCCCTCCGTAATCCCGCGGGCCCCCAACGTACCCCTCCGCAATCCCGCGGGCTCGCAACGTACCCCTCCGCAATCCCGCAGGCCCGACCGCAGGGCCGGGGGGGGCTTTCACCGCAGTTCCACCCGCCCTCCACGGTTTCTCCACAACCGGGCGGTACAATATCGTCTCAGGGCCTCCAAAGCGAGGCCCGGAAGGGGGGGCGGCCTCCCGGAAGAGCCCGGGGACGCGGATTCTCCGCCGTCCGGGACTTCCGGACTGCCCGGCCCGGCCGCCGGTCCCGCGGCAAGCGGTTCCGCACCTTGCCTCCCTGAGAACCCATATCCCATTTAGTGGCCAATTTGACAGACAAGACCATAACGCAAGACACCATTTCCGGCCCGACGTCCGCTGATCCCGCGCCGCCCCCCGGCCTCGAGGCCATGGCGGCGGACGATCCCGATCCGGATCTCTCTCTCCTGGACGTCCCAGCGGCCCCCGGCCGCGGGCCCGGCCCCGCCCGCAGATCGTTTCCCCTGACCAGGCCCATGCGCGAGGCGGAGGGGGACCCCGCCCCTGCCCGGCAGGGGCCGCCGCCCCCCCCCTCCAACGGGAGGGGCGGGACCGCGCCCGGGAAAGGCCCCGGGGAAGGGCCTGCGGCCCCGCAGGAGCGCCGTGCCCCCGCCCCGGCGCCCGATGCCGGACGCCCCCGGCCGGGCGCCTCGCCCCTCTCCCCAGGAGGGAGCGGCGGGGCCGCAGGCGGCTTTACGCCGGAAGACGGCCCGGCCGCTCCCGGACACGGGACGGCACCAGGACACGGAACGGCCCGGAACTCCGCCCGGACGGGCTCCGGAGCGCCCGGTCCCCG
>JAISEQ010000517.1 GCA_031264045.1 Deltaproteobacteria bacterium | reverse complement strand
GTCGGGCGTACCCATGTCGCACCAGAAGGCGTCCGGGTCGAGCCGGAAGGCTCGTGCCTCGGAGCCCTCGGAAAGCATGCGGGCAAGCTCGGCTATCACGTCCGAGGGGCCCGGCGGGAGCCGCGCGAGTGCTTCCGGCTCGAGCACCATGACCCCCGCCCCGCAGAGACGCCCGATTTCGCCGGGCACCGGACTGCGCTCGCGGAATGCGAGAATCCTGCCTCCGGACCCCACGCTCACGGTGGCCTTCCGGGGCCGGTCCAGGACCGAGAGCGTGGCCAGAACGCCGGGGCGGGCGGCATGGGCCCCGGCCAGGGAAAGCAGGGGGATTTCGGAGTAGATGTCGGAGTTGACGACGTAGAGGGGCCCCCCGAAGCGACCGGAGGCCAACTTCAGGCCCCCACCGGTCCCCATCGCGGCGCTCTCGCGGCTCACGGCGGTCTCCATGCCAGGGAACTCGGACGATATCCCCTCCACGAACTCCTCCACCATGGGCGCCAGGTGGAAGGCGTTGACCACCGTCAGCCGGACCCCTGCCGAGTGCAGCCTTTCCAGCCAGAACCGGAGCATGGGACGGTTCAGGACCGGGAAGAGAGGCTTGGGACGCTTGAGCGAAAGCGGCCTCAGACGGGTTCCCAGGCCTGCGGCGAGAAGCATGGCTGAGGCCGGGGGACTGGACAAGGGGATCACCTGGGGATTTGGCTTTGGCCGGGGAGATGCCGCCCGACCGTCCGCGAGAGGAGGGCCGGAGGCGGCCAGGACCGGAGGCCGGAAAGGACTGGAGGCAGGCCAGGGACCGGAAGCCGGAAGGTACCGGAGGCTTGGTAAGGACCGGAAGCCGGAAGCTACCGGAGGCTGGCCAGGGATCGGAGACCGGAAGGGACCTGTAGCAGGCCAGGACCTGAAGCCGGAAGCTACCGGAGGCTGACAGTTGGGACGGCCGATAGACACGCCACATTAAACGATGGAATCATAGCACAGGGCCGCACGCGGTGCCACAGAATCACGGGAGGATGGGGACATCGAGTCAGGACCGGCAGGAGGCAGGAATGGTCTTGCCGAAACTTCAGACTACCACAGGAGGACGCGATTCTGATTCCTGTCGAACGGTCAGAAACTACAGCCTGATCTTGAGGTCAAGAAGCCCAAAAACGGCAGAAAAACGGAAACTTCACGGAGGGATGTGCGTTTCTCCACTACGCCTTATGCGGATAAAAAGGAAGATTCAGCTCAAGATGCAACAGGGGGTACGGTCTGCCCTGTTCGTCATATTCAGACCGGCCGATGACATGAAATCCTAAATGCTTGTAAAAGGCGACTCCCAGCTCGTTCTGCTCATTTACGTCAACAAACATAGCACCCAAGTTATTCACTGTATAGTTCAAAAGCCGTTTGCCAATACCTTGACCTCTGGCATTACCATCTATGAAAAGCATTTCAATTTTATTATCAGCTATTCCAATAAATCCTTGCAATATACCTTCATCGTCACAGTATCCATATAACAGCTTAACGCTTTGTAATGCTTGCCACACTTCAGGTTTGATTTGGGCAATATCACAATCAGAAAGGAATGCGTGAGTATTTTTTACTGCAGATTCCCATATATCAAGCAAGCGAGTTATTGTTTGCTCATCACGATTTGTCAGTAAATAGATATTATTCATCTCCATGATCCCAATGCGTTCCTGTAAGTCCATGCTCCCAATGCGTTTCTGAAAGCAAGCGACCTCGTAAATGGCATTGCCTTCACAGGACTGGCGTATCCCAGAACAGTTTGTCACTCAAGTTTCTTGAAAACCACATAAGAAAAAATCATCCAACGTACTGATGAATCGCTCTTGCACACATATGAGCATGGCCTCAACATTGAAATCTTTTTCGAGATTCCTTAGAAAATCCGGAAAGCAGTCGACAGCGTAATTCTGGCACCAATAATTATTCTTTTCGGCAAGGTTGACCAGACGCGCAGTTTTCACGGAATGGCGCGATGCACGGTTGTGAAAATCGTCTATTCCCGCTGTCATGTCATTTACGTCAGAAATACGCGTAAGAGCAGATGACATACAGTGTTTAGAAAGTTTGTATACGTATAACGCATTGAATATGTTTGTCTGATTTGTGATCATGACCTCACCGGAAACTGATCTGAAGAAATAATGTCACAGCGGCAAATGCCGACAGGACCCGGCTGGAAGGTTTCGTTTCCTCGAGATAATATTACCATAAAAACTCACGAGTAAAAACTGGCGCTTCGAGTAAATGCCTGCGGGGGGACCACGACAGACAGGTCAGCATGGCGACAGGGCTGACCGAAAATCAAAAAGGGCAGAGTCCATGATGGAGGGCAGGCACGCCACGCATCCGGCCTGTCAGTCCGCGAGAAGCTTTGCTGGTGCCAACTGCCAACAGTGCCGCACCTGCAGGAGCGTCCTTTCACGGGAGAGGCTGCCCTGGAGGGCGGGAGAGCTTAAGGGCAGGTTGACCGGAGTGATCCGAAACCGGGCAACACCTAACGGATATAAACTCATATCTGGTTCGTACATATATGGACAAAGATAGAAAATTATCGACTCATCGTGAAGGTTCTTGCACTGGGACGCACTGACAGTAATATGGTCAGGCGAAAGGGCGGTCCGAGACGAGGAGGAAGAGAAAGAGAAAGAGAAAGAGCTTCCGCCTCAGAAAGGTCACGGGGAAGGCCCCGTCTTCGGGCAGACTGGTGCCGGGTCCGACCGTGAGCCGGTCCGGGGCCCCATGAGCCCCTTAGACCCCATGAACCCGAAACGGGTTCTGCAGGCTCCCGTACGGAAACTGGACAGTAGCGGCAGCATCGAAATGCGGTTGGGCGCTGTCACTCGGTCGGGGATCGGTGCCGATGCCGGTCAGATAACCCTGTGAGGTAGGGAAATGCGGTGAGCCCGGTCCGGTCGGGAACCAACTATCCGTTCCGGGGGACACCCTTCACGGGAAGGGGTCAGTTGGCACCCGCGGCAGGGGAGAAGTTCCAGTGCGGCGGGAACGTTTGCCAGTCTGCCAGCCATGAAGGGAAATGCCGGTTGGTACCCCGGCATACATGGGAGGTGCGGGAGGTGACGGGTCGGGAAGCGTCCGGGCACCTTCGTGAGACTGCCTTGACGGGCAGTGGAATGCGCGGCAAGCGGTCGGGGAATGAACGGGGAGAGTTCCGGGAGAGAACGGGACTGGGTCGGGAGACGCCATGCGGGTCCGGTCCGGGCACCGGGCATGAGGCCCGCCATAGTACTGCCGGGACAGTCCGGTCGCGCGGGCATGCGTAGCCTCGTCGGTGAACGGGCGTTGAAACCGCAGGGGATTGCCGCTAGAATTATGGGTCGTTCCCGGCCGTTCCGGCTGCCCGCAGGCCTCCCTGCCCCACCCCTACAAGACGTCCGTAAACGAGAACGCTCCCCCGGAGATGAACATGAAATTAACCGCACCTATTCCCAAAACCCTTTCCCTCGCTGCGTCCCTCTGCCTGGCCATCCTCGCCGCCGCTGCCCCCGCCCGGGCCCAGGAGAATGCCGCCGCTCCCCCTCCGGCCGACGACGCGGCCTTCGGCAAAACCATAGTGATCGTCTTCTCGCAGACCGGAAAGACAAGGAGCATAGCGGAGATAATCGCCGCAAAGACCGGCGCGGACATCTACGCGATAGAGACAGCCTCTCCTTACCCGTCCACCGAGGGCGAGATAATCACCCTGGAGAACACCCGCCGCGCCGCGGGCACCCCTCCGGAGCTCAAGGGCACACCGCCTGACCTCGAGCCCTACTCCTTCGTGTTCCTGGGCACCCCCGTATGGTTCGGGGCGCTTCCCGAACACGTGTCGCTCTTTTTGGACGGCATTGACTTCGGCGGCCGTAACGTGGCCCTGTTCGCGACCGCAGGCAGCAAGCCCGGCAATATCCTCATGGATCTGGCAGGGGCCGTCAAGGGCGGAAACCTCGTGTCCCCCGGGATTGTGAACCGGCGCGAGGACGAATGGGGCAAGGCAGCGCTGGAACAGATGGTGGACGAGTACCTCGCCATGCTGAAAAACAACCTCGCCAGATCCGAAGCGGCGAAGCGGCAGCAGTAGGATTAGACCCCAGCCGCCGGCCGAACGCAGCAGATCCCCCCACAGGGCTCCGCGCCGGCCCGGAAGCCCGGGCCCGTGAGGGGACCGGAACGGGCTACTCCGCTGGGCCCGCAGGACTGATTTGCCGGGAGCAGGACTGATTTGCCACAGGAGTTAAGAAGCGCCAGGACCACTGTCTCCCGGAACTCCCGCGCCTGTCCCCCGGGCATCCTGCCCCGCCTCCTGCCGCACCTCGGATACGGAGACGGAGACCGTGCGGCATCTTCACGGAAGTTCCGCGTCCGAACGCACATGCGCCGCTTCAGTCCCCAACCCTGAAAACCCTCGGTCCTTCTGTCCCCAGCCAGGCAGTCCCTCAGCCCTTCAGTCCCTTCTTCCATTTCTCCGGAGTCCTTTTCTCCCGCCCTGTGGACCACCTGCGGCCCCCTTCCACCACGGGCCGAGCCGGGGGGGCTGAGCGGGACTCCTCCGCCAACGCTGCGGCAACCCGGAAAGCGGCTCGCCAATCCGCCCTTCACCTCCGCCGTTCCGGGCTCACACAGGCCTGGCCCCATGCCCCGCCGTCTCGTTGAACCTGCAGTCCGGTGACGGGAAACGTTCAGCTGAAGACTGTTCCCCCGGCCCCGGCCGCTCCGGTAGGACCCTTCCGCCCCGTCATCGGCTTCCCGGCCTCAGCCGGGCGGCGCAGGGGTGCGCCTGCCTTTGAGGAAGCTCCAGGCGCCCACGCCGCCCACCACTATCACGCCGCCGACCAGCGCGTGGGGACCCGGCACCTCGCTTATGACCAGGAAGGCCAGAAGACCGTTCAGCACCGGCTCTATCATGGTTATCATCACGAGCTCCAGCGAGGTGACGAAGGGGATGGAGATCGCGTACAGATAGTAGGACAGCCCAACCTGGAAAGCCCCCATGACCAGTATGGCCGCAATGCCTCCCAAGTCCGGCCAGGGCGGCCGCCAGAAGGGGGCACCCATGGCGAAGGCCAGGAGGTTCCCGAGGATCAGGGACGTTCCCGGGGAACGGTCCTTCACGGTCCTCAGGCTCACGGCCTGTATGGCGAAGAAGAGCCCGGAACATGCCCCGAGCCCGGCGCCGGCAAGGCTCCGGACGGAGAGGCCGCCCGCGAAGAAGAGGAGCATGCCCCCGAATATTGCCGCCACGAAGGCCCAGTCGGAAGGAGCGGTCCTCTCCTTCAGGAACATCGGCGCCAGGAATGCCACCCACACCGGAGCGGAAAAGAGGAGAGTTATGGCGCAGGCGGCGGTGGTCATGACCGTGGACGCCGTGAAGCATACCGACAGGAGCGCCAGCGCCCAGGCCGACACCCAGTGGCCGGAGGCTATCTCCCTCGGCCTCATGCCCCCGGGAAGAAGTATCCACAGGGTCACCGCCGCTACCAGCCCCCTGGCGGAGGTTATGGCCACGGGGTTCCAGCCGACGCTTTTGATGAGCACACCGGCGCTGCTCCACAGCACCGCCGTCGCCAGCAGGTAGACTACAGCCTTGCCCTTGGTCATGAAGCCTCCGCCTCCCCCCCTGCCGAATCGCGGTGCCCGGACATGCCGGAAACACCTCAAGGAGGCGATTATAGCACCGGCAGGCGCACACCGGAGTTAAACATTAACTGAGGCTGTGAGGCAGGAAAGGGCCATGGAGCTTTTCTGCAGGGCAACGGTCGGCGGCAGGAAAGGCTGGACCCGCGCGGACGGCCTGGACTGGCGGTATGATAGGACGTGAAGTTGAAACGGGCAAACGAAAGAAACTTGAAGGACGTAAAGGAAGCGAGGTTAGCGCAAGGCAACAAATTTCGCGGAGGTTCGTACCCGAAGCACCGCCGGAGTTGAAGATGGTGGGCAGACCATGACGGTTGCAAAATCAGCGGACGGCGTACTGCCCGGAGCGTTCACTACAGGAACGATCCCTTGCCAGTGAAGCGGTCCATCCCGGACTTAATAATATGACGGAGCCGTAAAAAGGCGGTGAGGCTATACGGGTGAGGGGTGAGGGGGGGTCCCCTTTTCCTGGAGTGAAATTTAGTTGAAATTAACAAGCGGATGAACTACAATATTTTGTACCTTGTTGAAAGGAGATTTTCATGGGCGATATCCGCAAGAATCATCCCCCAGCCTTCAAGGCGAAGGTAGCAGCAGAAGCCATCAGTGGTCATAGCACCCTTGCCCATATGGCTTCCACTTTTGGGATTCACCCCTCCCAGATTTCGATGTGGAAGACTGAGGGGATGGATGCCCTGGTCGGCCATTTTTCCCGACCCAGGCATATTAAGAAGCCTGGCGAATCGGACTACGATACCCTTCTCGCCCTTCTGGGCGAGAAGATGGTGGAGGCGGATTACCTTAAAAAAAAATTAGGTATTTTGACAACTCGGAGCAGGAAGCCATGAGCGACAGGGATCACTACGCGCTTTCCATCAGCAAGCAGTGAGCCCTGCTATCTCTTCTCGAGTCCACCTTCCACTTCAAGCCACCAGTATCTGTAAAGAACCAGCTCATCATGAGGGGAATCGACAGGATCTTCACTGCACACCCCGTATACGGCTACAGGAGGATGACCACAGTCATAAACTGCCTGCCTGAATTGCCTTCTGAGCTGGAGCTTCTCGATCCCGAAGACCGGGAGGCGTGGCCGGTCTTAATTGACTCGCCCGTTAACATAAAGAGGATCAGGCGGATGTACGGGGACATGGCACTGGAAGCCACATACCCCAAGCCCAACCTTAGCAGAAGCAGCATGGACTCAAAGAAATAGCGCCTCAACCTGCTGTGTAATATGGACATTATCCGTCCAGACCAGGCGTGGGCTGTAGACATTACCTTCATACCTATGAGCCAGGGCCATCTTTACCTTGAACACGACGATGGATCTTTACAGCAGGATGGCATTGTCTCATTCGCTTTCAAACACCTTTTACGTGGATTTCTGTACTGAATGCCTCAAAGAGGCAATCGCGAACTTCGGGGTCCCCGAGATGCCGCTTCAGACAGGGGGTGCTATCAAGAGCTACACCCAATAACAGATTATGCTGTTCTCCACAGGAACCTTCCTCGGTCTCTTCTCCTATCAACAGAATTCTGTATAAACTTGACAGGTCCTGATAGGTTCCGAAGGTAAGGGAACTACGCTTTCCCTGGAAAGCGTACTCGTATCTCCAGGACTTGAGCCCGCTGGGCGCTATGCAGGGGAACCCTCACCCGCCAGAAAGCTTCCGGGGCTTCTCGGGCGGCTTGAGGTTCTCGATTTCCTGGTCTTTCAGGCTCATTACCGTACCGCCTCCGCTTGGCCGTTGATACCGTAAGAAATACCGTAAAACCTCGCGGCTTTTAACGGTACCAGACGGACTTCTGAGGAGTTGACCTCTCCAAAGGAAAAGCCCGAAAGCCTTACATCAAGACTTTCGGGCTTTTACTGTCCTATTCGGACTTTGTGGTGGTGGAGGCGGCGGGAATCGAACCCGCGTCCGAAGTCCTTCCCCCGTAACGTCTACAGGCTTATTCCGTCATTTGTTGTCATCCCGGGGACGCCGCCGGAAAGGCTGCCCCGAAATCATCGCCCTGTAATTCTCACCGAGGGGTCCAGGACGCCCCGCCCCCTCGGCCAGCCCGTTTAACCACGCCCCTGACGGTCTGTGGGCCGCATACCGTCAGGGACGCTGGCTATGCAGCCAGAGCGTACTCGTATGAGTCTGCTTTTGTGTTTAGGTCCCAGTGGATTAACGAGACATTGGGTGCTCGGCCTGCGGCCACGGTATCAACTAACCCCGTCGAAACCGATCGCCCCCTCATGGGAGGATCCCCTAAACATTCTAATGTTAGATCCTCTTCTGCCGCCTGTCAAGCGACATAGGGGAAAGATCCCACTGAAACTGAAAATAAGCTGCTCAGTCCAGGCAAGGCGCTTCTTAGCCTGACGACTCACAATACTCTATATAGCATATATATTTATCATACAACATTATATAGCTACTTAATATCTATTTTTTTATCCTGATTAGGGACAATAGGTTTCCATGCACGGCGTCCATCAGCAGGACAGGGCTTTGCCCGATCACGAGGGAGCCTGTTAAGCTCTGAGAGTCACCCTCGCTAAGAAGGGGGCTAGTTTTGACCTGGTGGGACGACCGGGCTGCAGGAGGTATCCGTTCACGGGGAGGTGCGGTCCGCACGCTCCGGGAGGTCGGCCAATTCTCTTCCGGGGCCCGGCCGACCGTCCTCCCCCGCCGGGTCATGACCCGCTCCGGCAATCAAAACTCCTCGCCCCTGCCGTCCGGCAAGCCTGCCTATGGGGGGGAGGGGAAGCGCCGGTCCGGGAGCCCGCCTCGCTTGCCCCGTCATTCGTAAGCCCTCCGCCCCTGACCTCCGACTGCGGCCCCCAGGAGCTCGGCAACGCTCCGAGGCCCTTCACGGAGAATCGGCCCGGCCAGATATGTCTCCTGTCCCGTAATGAAGGCTGCCCCTCAGATCCTCTATCCGTATATCGAGGCTAACCTCCGGCAATCGTCTCCCGGCAGCGCAGGCCAAGTCCCGGGCATATAAGACCCTGCCTGCGGACGGGTACGGAGGGGGAGGTTTGCCCCCTCTCACCACCCCCGTAAACGATACTGCAGGAGGCATGGATTACTTTCACATCATAGAAATATATTACTGATTATATATAATAAACTCTTTATGTATCAATATATTATGTTTGTCATCATATTGGCATTGTCATATATATATCTATTAGAATATTGATATATATATATCATATATAGTATATATGATAAATCAATTATATAATATATATTTAATATATTTATATACGGTATATTGATTTCTATAAATTATTGATAATTCATTATATATATCGCTAAAATGTATCCGTTCACGGGGGTGGGGAGGTAGGGGCAAGACCTCCCCCCATTTGTTGAGGAAACAAGATGCGAATAGGGGCTCAATCTTACTACATTGATAATCAGATATTGATTTTAGGGCCACTATTTGCTAACTTATGCCCATGAGTGAGCAAAAGTAGCACATAAGTCCTGTATCCGTTCACGGGGAGGTGCGGTCTGCTCGCTCCGGGAGCCCAGCCAAGTCTCTCCCGTGGCCCGACCGCTCGTCCCCGCCCGCCGGGTCATGCCCCGTTACGGCAATCGCTACTCCCTGCGCCCATCGTGCGGCAGGCTCACCCATGGGGGGAAGCGTAGGGCCGGTCACCTGCCCAGCTTCCCCCGTCAGGAACAACAACCTCCCGGCACCGGGCCGCCGATGCCAGCACGCAGGATCCCGACAACACTCCGCAATCATTCTCGGGGAATCGGCCCGGCCAGATGACGCCCGTCTTGCGAAAAGACAGCACCTCAGACCCTCTTTCCGTAATTGAGATTGCCCTCCATAAATCGCCGCCCGGCTTCGTGGGCTAAATCCCGGTCCGATACTACCCTGCCCGTGAGAGGGTACAATCTGACGTTAACATATTATGGCTACATATGTCATATGTCCTGAAATCCCTATGTTTTTAGTAGCTACACCTTATGAATCCTTTAGACACAATATTGGGGGGGTCTAACTGTTGACTTCTGTCTCATTATTCAACTAATTATATGAGATAGAGAGGATTTGTTCTTGATATATCCTATATAATGTATAAGAAATGATTTGTTATACAAATAGGCATCTGGCTAAGTTGTTTAAAATACTCAAAAATAGTGGAATTGTGGTTGACTAATCCTCAGTGTGTAGATCTAATTTTTATGGCTACAAAAAATTCCTAAGAGTGAGGAAGTCAGCATGGGCGGCAAGATCATATCCGCGGCCTCGCCCCGTACCGGCGG
>JAISEQ010000486.1 GCA_031264045.1 Deltaproteobacteria bacterium | reverse complement strand
AGCGAGTGCCGGAGCAGCCTCTTCCGGGGTTCGGGCCGGACCGGAACCAAGGGCGGGGGCGCGGTGCCGACGTCGGGGGCAGGCGCGTGAGGGGGCGCTGGCGCCTGCCCGGGAGGGTGGAACGGTTCCGGAGGCGGGGGCGGCGCGGGGCGGGAGTCCGGCATGGGGGGCCTCGCGCCCGCGAGTATCAGGCCGCACAGCTCCAACTGGTATTCGGTCAGCTCGAACCCTTCCGCCGCGAGCCCGCCCATGGCGGTGGAGACCCCCCAGCCGGCCAGCACCGGCTTACCGTCCACCATGAAGAGCATGGGCCCGCTGGCCCCGACCGCGCAGGCGGCGGCGGCACGGGCCACGCGCTCCGTGATAGCGCCCGCTGTGGCCCTGGCATCGGAGCCGGAGCCGGCGAGCCTTTCGGAAAGCTCGCGGTACCTGGCCGCCATGGAGCACAGGGCGTCCAGGGCCGAGTCCCGTTCGTGGCCATCCAGCGCGCCGAAGGGCACCGGGCGGCCCTCCAGGCGGGTGTGCCAGTCCACCCAGCCGGGACGCTCGCTGGGCTCAGCCAGGAAGTCGGCGGCGTCCCTCGAGATCTCGCTTTCCGCCAGCCGCTCCAGGACCCCGTACGCCCCCAGCGCCTTCACCCCTCCCGGCGACTCGGCATGGCAACGCGAGAGATCCGAGCTCGCGAGATACTGGAGCGGCATGGGGGGATCCTCCGGTGCGGCCCTGGCACCTGAAAAGTCCCGTGCCTTCCGGCACCGTGACGGGCGTCCGGGCAGGCCAGGCCTTTCCGGGAGACCGGGACAACCGTGGCGGGACTAGCCCTTCTGGCCGCCCTGAACGTCCTGCCTGAACTCCGTGGCGGTCCCCCTCCTGCTTCCTTCCTGCTGCATGGAGCATTCGGTGCGGGTGTCCCCGGGCGTGCAGGTGATGGTGGTGGATCTGTAGGTTCCGCCCTCCTCGCATACGGGCTGACCGTTGTCCTGTATGACAAGCTTGCCGTCCTGCATGCGTGCCGTGGCGGATCCCGCGCAGTTGTCCACGGTGCGGCCGCTGCCGTCCTGGACCTGGATGGCCACCCTGCCCTGGCCGTCCTTGAAGCAGTAGCGGTAGTTGAGGGGGGCCCTGGTGCGGCGGTTGTAGAGGCTCGCGCGGGAGTTCCAGCAACCGTTCAGGAAGGTCACGTCCCCAGACTGCCTCGCGGAATCCGGGATGTCCACCGGGGGCTGCTGGTTCTGGTCGGCGGCACCGGGGGGATCGTTCGCGCCCCGGCCGTCCTTGTTCGGATCCTCGGGGGGATCCGCCCCCTGGTCGCCCTGGCCGTCCCTGTTCGGATCTTCGGGGGGATTCGCCCCCTGATCGCCCAGGCCGTCCTTGTTCGGATCCTCCGGGGGATTCGCCCCCTGGTCGCCCTGACCGTCCCTGTTCGGATCCTCCGGGGGATTCGCCCCCTGGTCGCCCTGGCCGTCCTTGTTCGGATCCGCCTGAAGCTCTCCGGGCACTTCCGCCTGAAGCTCTCCGGGCACTTCCCCCTGGAGCTCTCCGGGGACCTCTCCCTGGACCTCGCCGGGCACCTCTCCCTGGACTTCACCCTGGACCTCCCCGGGGACCGCCTCCCCCCCGAGACGTCCGGGCAGCTCCCCGTCGTCTGGCCCTACCGCGCCGTCCGGGCCGACCGTTCCGTCGGGAACGACCGTGCCGCCCGGGCTGGAGGGATCCCTCCCGCCGGCGGACGGCGGTATGGGTCCAGCGGGAATCACCGGGTCGCCGGGACCGGGCGATGGCTCGGTCCTGTAGGGGCTGTCGGGACGGCAGCCCGCCACCTGGGCGAGATAGCGGCGCCTCAGATCCTCCAGCTCCCGGCCCATGGAGGCCTCACGGTCGCGGTCGCGGCCGACTGCCGCCGCCAGCGGCGGCCCTCCCCAGGGGTCCAGGCCGTAGAAGCCGGGAAAGACGAACAGGAGGAGCAGGAGGAGCAGGAGGAGCGGCAGGAAAAGCGCCAGGAGGAATTTCAGCCAGCTCCAGTTCCCGGCGGCGGCAGCCGGTGGCGGGGGATAGCCGCCGGACCAGCCATGCCGGTCCCACCCCTCCCCCGAGGGATAGCCTGGGACGTAGCCGGGCATCTGGCCCGGCGGGACACTCCCGAACCCGTCGTCCTCGGTCAGGAGGCCCGGGAGGGCCCTCTGCCCGCCCAGGACGGGCTCCAGTCCCCAGCCGGAGACGACGGGCTGGCCGCCTACGGAGAAAAGCCTCCAGTCGGCGGCCGACTGGACCAGCTTCTCCACCATGCGGCCCGCCAGCTGACGGTTGGTGGCGGGTGAGCCCCTGAGGCTGACCGCGAGCGCGGAGAGCTCCGCTATCCTCTCGGCGAGGGCCTCCTCGATGAAGCGCTGCTCGCCGCGGGGGAGATCCTCAGCGGCCGTCACCGGCCCGTCCAGCTCCGTGTACCAGTTGAGCTCGCCCGAGGCGTGATCGCTCTTGGGCTCGCTCAGCAGCCCGGCCCGGCCCGTGGGGAGTTCCTGGGCGAGCAGACTGGCGAACAGGCCGTGGACGTTTATGAGCCTCATCCCGTCCACGGCGGCAGTGGCGCTCTGAGAAAGGAGGGTGGTGGCGATTAGGGTCCTGGCCATGGCCGGGCCTATGCCGATCCCGCGACGTCGAAGGATATGCCGTTCGAGCGCAGGAACTGCATGATGTCGTCCGCGCCCAGCGACATGTTCACCTGGCGGTTGGACTTCTGGTCGAGCCTTATCTTGGTGTTGATGCCCAGCACGTCTCCCGCGGCGTTCACGAGCGGGCCGCCGGAATTGCCCTGGGAGACGTCCGCGGTGTGGTTGATGATAGACGGCGTCCCCTGGCCGCGGTGGATCACGGAGATGACCCCGTCGGTGAAGATGACCTCCGGCGCCCCGGTGAAGGTCCCCTCGTTCAGGAACGACTGCATGGCGGGATCGCTTCTCACGTCCAGGATGGGATACCCGTAGGCACCCACCCGCTCCCTCCGCTGGGCCTGGGACTGGAGCTTCAGCTTCCCGTGGGGGACGGGCTGGGCAATCTCGAGCACGGCGTAGTCCCGGACCTCGGTGTCCGGGGTGATGGCCACCACGCGCGCCGGCACCGCCGTCCCCAGGGCCTTGGAGGTGACGTGCACCGTGCCCCCGTCCATGGCGTCCTCAACCACGTGGCGGTTGGTAAGGACCTGGCGGTCGTTTATGAAAAAGCCGGTGCCGTGGCCGGTGCCGTCGGTCCCCTGGGCCAGGACCAGCACGGTTGCGGCCTCCACCGCGTCGCCGGCCTCCGGGTTTACCGGGGGCGGCATGCCCGGAACGCTCCGGGACGCCCCGTCACCCGCCGCGGTGCCGCCGTCCGCGCCCCCCTCGGGGCCGCCGCGGGGCCTGAAGAGCGGGGCCGAGTCGGCGAGCGGGGGCGCCAGGCACACGTCCCCGGCCAGGGCGGCCTTGTAGGCGTCTATCTCCGCCTGGAGGGTGTCTATGTTGGACTGCTGCAGGGTGCCGGGATCGATCGTGGCCAGCTGGGCGTCGCGGGCGAGGCCGGGATAGAACACCTTGTAGAAGACGAGGAGGAACACGAGCGCGAGGGCCAGCCCGATGAGCGCGCCCCACAGGTACCACATGCCCTTCCTGACGGGGGGCGGCTGGGGCGGCGGCGGCCCCTGGCCGTAGACAGGCTGCTGGGCGTAGGGGTCCTGCTGTGGCGGGTAGCCCCCCCCGCCGGGAGGCGGCGGGGGCGGGGGGTAGCCCCCCCCTCCCTGGGGCGGCGGGTAGCCCCCGCCCGGAGGGGGCGCGAAGCCGCCCGGAGGCGGAGGGTAGCCCCCTCCCGGAGGCGGAAAGCCTCCCGGCGGGGTCTGGAGGCCGTACGGCCTTCCGTCGTGGACGGAGGGGGTGAAAGCTTCGGGCATGCGTCGCACCTCGCGCGTTGCCGCGCCGGGTCAGGGGGAAAAGGCCTGAAGTTGCTGTCCTGCCGATAGCCCCGGAACGGGGGGCAGGCACATTCTAGCTCAAATCGCGGTCCTTGGCCATAGTTCCCGCGAACTGACGCGGGAGAACGCCGGCGCTTCCCGTCCGTAAACGGCCGGGGTCCCCGGAAGATGCGGTCCGGGACATTTCCCGGAAGGCGCGGCATCCGCCGGAAACGGAAGTGGCGGCAAACGGCCCGGGCGGCCGGAGGCCGGTCCCCGAACGGGTCCCTGAAACGGGAACGGAACCGACAACGCCCGCGATCATCCCTCGGTGCCCCGGCCGGGCGGGGGGCCCGCTCACGGAGCGGCGGCAGGGGCCGCCCGGGGCGCCGGGTAACCCGGAGGCCGCCTGCGGCGCGCCCGTGGTGCCTCAGGCCGGATCCGCCGGGACCGGGGGGGCCGCACGGGCCGCTCCCGCGAGGCCGGCCCGGAGCTTCCGGAGCGCCTCGTCGCACAGCGACAGGGTCGCGTCCAGGATCACGGCGAGCCCGGCGGCAGAGCTCCTGGCGGCTTTCATGGAGCTGGTCATGGCCTTCAGGCGTTCGAGCTGGGAGCGCGCCATGCGGTTCTCGGTGCGGAGGTCCTCGGCGGACGCTATGCTCCAGTATGTCTGGACGTTGGCCTCGGCTACCTCGCCGTGCCTGCGGATGAGCCGGGCGGCCTCGTCCACGCCCGCCCGGATCTCGCGGATCCGTCCCGAGGCCGCCTCGCGGCCCGTCCCCCCGTCCCCGCCGGACGAGAGCCTCTCGAGCTCGCGGCCGTAGCAGGAGTTCGCCGCCCTTCCCCAGGCGAGGGCGCGGTCGAGGATCCTCCTGTCCGCGTCGATCGTCCGGGAGTACAGGGCGAAACGGTCAGGGGCGGCCCTGGCCTGGGTCTCCTCCGTAACCAGAAAGCCAGCGGTGGACCCCCGGGCCGCGCTGGGGGTCCTGCCGCGCACGTGGTCCAGGAGATCGTCTCCGGAAAGGGCTCCGACGATTGTGCCCAGGGCGGCCGCGGCTGTGCCCGCGTCAATCCTCATGCCGGTCCCGTCCAGGTTCCTCGCGTTCTCACGCATGTCGGAGACGCTCCGGGAGCAGGCGGGGTAATGGTCTTCCGCGGCAGACAGCGGAGCCGCCGAGGCACCCGTGCCGACCCGCCGCGCGGACCCGCCTATGGTGCAGCCGGCAAGAGCCGCGGAGAGCGCCGCCGCCAGGGCGGCGCGGAGGGCGCAAGGGAGCCTGGAACGGGACTCGCCGCGGATCTGGTTCTGAATCGGCAAGGGAAAAGCCTTTCGTAGCCGCGGCGAGGCACGGGGCCGATCACGCCGGGAGGGAAGCGGGCAGGCGGTACGCGGTACGGGTCAGGAAGACGGGGGCGTTCCCCGACGGAGGACGCGGGAAATCGGACGCCCCGGGCGGGGGCCGTCCGCGCGGCGGCCCACGCTCGTAGAGGGACGGAGCGATCGGGGGATCTCGCTTCAGGAGCGGCTCCCTGCAGGGTCCGGGACGGGAAATGGGTCCGGGAACCGGGGCGCGTTCGGAATCGGGGGCGCGTCCGGGACGGATAGGGAGATTCCCTGCCGGGGACCCGGTGAGGCCGGGGTACCGGAGGAGAGGACCGCGGGCGCCGCCTCGCCGCCAGCGCCGGTCGGAGGGATGCGGCGGAAGGGGTCAGGGGAAGGGACGGCAAGGCTAATGGCGGCCCCTGCAGGGGGCATCGCCGGTCTCAGGCGCTTCGGGCGCGGGCGCCGGGAGTATCCCCACGGGCCCGGGCGGGGGGGACTGGAGCATGGCGGCTGAAAGCGATCTCATGCCGTCCAGCTCCCCTGCGAGGGCGTAGGCGGCGGCATGGATCTTCCGCATGGCGCCTGCCCTGTTCCTCAGCCGGGCAACGCGGCCGCGCGAGGGGCGGTCCTTCTCGCGGGAATCTTCCGATCTCGCCACCAGCTCGTAGGTCGCGAGGTTGGCATCGGCCACGCCGCTGTACTTCCGGAGGATAGCGGCCCCGTCGCCTGCGCCGTCGCGGATCTCCGCCGCGCGCTCGGCCATCTCCCCGGGGCCGATCCTGCCGGCCCGGTAGTCGTCCGCCAGTTTCCGGGACACCCGGCCGTAGCAGACCGAGGCGAAGCGGGCCGCCGCCACCGCCATGGAGAGGTTGCCGCTGTCCTCGTCCATGGTCAAACCGTAAAGCTCGAAGCGCCTCTCCTGAGACATGGATCGGGTATGCTCGGTCTGGAGGAAGCTCACCGTGGACCCGGAGACGGCGTCCGGGATCGCCGGTTGCCGCAGGGCGGAGACGTCGGGGCACCCGCGGAACCCGCACGAGAGGGCGGGCTGGTAGACGTCCCCGCGCAGGCGGACGGATTTACTTCTCATGTCGCTGACCGGCTCGTAGCAGGCGGGGTAGTGGAATTCCCTTATTTGAGCGCACCTGGACGGATGCGAGCAGCCGCCGAGGAGGGCAGCGGCCAGGAGGACGCCGAGCGCCCGCATGGCCCGTTGTGAGCGGGACCGGGAGCCGCCGCAAGTTTCATTGGGCATTTCTGACACCTGACAGGCCGGCAGGACGCTCGCCGGGCGCGTTACGGGACCGCCAAGCCCCGCCGGATTCGCCCCTCACGCCGCAGGCTTTTCCGACCCGGTCCGGATGCGCGGTAGAGGAACATGACGGGGAAATCCGGGAGGAGGGACACGGCGCGGAGATCAGCGGACCGGCCTCTCCGCCGGAAACGCGGAGGCCAGGAAAAGGGACATTCGAAGACTGACGGGAGATCCGCTGGAGGGCCGGGCACGTGAATGCGGCCCGCCGGGCCGGCGGCCACAAGGCTTTGCCGGAAGCGCGTGCCCCGGCTCCCTCCGGATGCCGCCGGGCCCACCCCGCCGGGGAAGGGCCAGTGCCGCTGACAGGCACGGACCGGGGGAACGCCGTGCCGTGCGGGATCGCGGGGGCAGGCAAGCACCGAAAGCGCCCGTCCGAACCCCAGGAGACACCGTTTGGCGCGTCCGCGCCCCGAACTCCCGCAGCCGCAGTGCCCGCGCATGCCTGCCGGGGCCGCCGGCCGCGCCCGTCCTCCGACCGGCTCCGCGAAGAGGGCCGGACGGCCGGGTCGTTCCGGCCGGGGAACTGCCGGGATGGCGTTCCGGCTGGAATATCGGCTCCGGCAGATGCCCGCCGTCCAAAATATCTACCGGCCTGACCCGGGCGCGTTCAGGGCGAAGTCTCCTGCGGCGCGGATCAGAGGGCCCAACGGGGAGCCGTCCCGGTACGGGCCAGCGGGCGGATACCGACCGAACCGACCGCCTGAGCCGTGTCTCCAGGGCAAAAGGGCACCGGGCGCATTCGGGGTCCGCGAAGGCTGTGTTCCGGACGGCAGGAAACGGGGCCGGATGGGCACGGTCGCTTCCTCCGGCGCCCGCAGTGAGCGGAGGTTCAAACGGGGGACAGGATCCGGTCAGGGATTCCGCGTCGGAAGCCGGCGCCCTGCCGGGCTCGACAGGAAAGGGGTCAGGATCCGGGCGGATGTCCGGGTATCGGGTGACATCGGAGATCAGCGCATGTCCGGGGATCGGGACGTCAGGGGCCGGGGGTATGTCCAGGACCGCCGGAACGTTCCGGATCCCTGCGAAGTCCCGGACTGCGGGAGGAACCGCAAGGGGCGGTTCCCGTCCGCCGGCCTCCGGATCCGGTGAAGCGGACGTACAGGAGGAAGGATCGGGGCGGAGGCCCGGCCCCCCGCCCCCGTGCCATGAGTTGGCACGGGGGCGGCAAGGCCCGGGACCGGGGAGGCGGCTACGAGCGGCCTGAGCAGGGGCCGCAGTCGGTCTCGGGGACGTCCGGCATGGTGGCCAGGAGGAACCATTCGAGCCTGACCTGGAGGGACTGCAGCATGATGTCGGACTGGGCCCTCGTGTCGTCCAGCTCGGCCAGGAGGGTGGAGGCGCTGTTCTGGGTCCTCTGCATCGTGTTGGCCCTGTTCCTCACCTGGTTGATGCGGCCGCGCGAGGGGCGATCATCGTCGCGGGTGTTCTCGGATCTCACTATCAGATCGTAGGTCTCGAGGTTGGCAACGGCCACGTCGTTGTAGTTGGCGAGGATCGTGGCGGCGTCGTAGGCCCCGTCGCGGATCTCCGTGACGCGCTCGGCCATCTCCTCGGGGCTGATCCTGCCGGCCTGGTAGTCCTGGGCGACCTTCTTGTACTCGCGTTTGTAGCAGGCGGAGGTTATGCGGGCCGCGGCCACCGCCTGGTCGAGGTTGTCGTAGTCGATGTCCATGGTCTCGGTGTACATAGCGAAGCGCTCCTCCTGGGTCCGGGACTGGGTCTCGGCAGTGAGGAGGTAGCTCACCGTGGCCCCGGAGACGGCACCCGAGATGGCGGCGACCGCTATCTGGCGCCAGTCGGAGCTTCCCGACAGGAACTCGGCGAGCCCGCTCGCGATGGCGCCGCCCACGGCGCCCATCATGACGTTCTCGTTAAGCTGCTTGGCATTCTCCCTCATGTCGGTGACGGGCTGGTAGCAGTCGGGATAGTAGTGGACGGTCACGGTCTGCTGGCCCAGCCGTGCGCCCGCGCAGCCGGTCAGGAAGACTATCGTGGCCAGGGCAACGCAGAGCGCCGGGAGGGCGCGGCGGATGCGGTTCTCTTCAGTTCGCATTGGAAACACCTTTTGGTTCCTGTGGAATCGTTGGACTGGAAGTTTCTGGATAGAGATCCGAGGCGCGGGCTCCCCCGTCGGACCTCATGCCCGGAATATCCCGGGCGGCTGGCGGACGACATGAGACTGACAGGCTGGCTGAGGGCGGACGGGCCTGCGTCCGCCTCCGGGGACCGTTCGCGGTCGATGAGGGTGCCGGGAAAGGGAGGGCCGGGACGGCCCGCGCAGGGAGGCGGGGCTGCGGGAAGGCCGGAGGGGGCAGGCGCGCACGGGCGGCAGCCGGGGGGATGGGCGACCGGTTCGGCGAGGGCGCAGGTGAGCGGCCTGTCCGGCGGGGCGGGGTCAGGAGGGGCCCCGGACCGCGCGGCTACATGGCCGCAGGCCCGCGAAGCGGGCGCCATCGGCGGAAGGATCAGGATGGTGTTGAGGGAACCACTTGGTGAAGAATAACCCCAAATGCTTGTGGATACAAGAAAAAAGCCCCCCGTGCAGGAAAAAAACGGGGATATCCGTTGCCGCGGAACGGAAAGGTCTGTCTGGAAAGGGATTCCGATGCCGTGCGAAGCGCTCCGGAAGGCCCCACAAGGTCCGGGAAGGGCAGGAACGTTCCCAGCGCGATCTGAAGGTCCGGAGTTCAGACTGTCCGGAACTCCGGGGTTCAGGCGGTCCGGAGCTCCGGGGTTCAGGCGGTCCGGAGCTCCGTGGTTCAGGCGGTCCGGAGCTCCGTGGTTCGGACGGTCCGGAGCTCCGGGAGCGCGAAACGGGAGGCTGCCGACTCCGGGAAAGCGGAAGGAGATTCCAGAATCCGGAATTCCGCCGGGGCCGAGACGTTCCGGAAGACGCCGGACGGAACCGCGGCGCCGTGGCCGGGGAAACCCCGCGCGCTTCCCCCCGGTCCGGGGTCTACCGGCCCGCGCGTCCCGCCGGCAGTCGGGACAGGGGCACACGGAGCCGGCGCGGGCCGCCGCCCCCCGGCCGCGCTCCGCGCTCGGACCGGGGCTTGCTACCGGCCGCCCTCCTGCGCCTGCTTCCTCAGCTCCACCGGAACGGGCTCGTAGAATCCCCCCTGGCCGTCGGACTCCTCAAGGAAGCACCCGGCCTGGGTGCCGTCCGGCTTCCCGGCATCGCAGAGGAACCTCATGGGCGGATAGACTGACTCCCCGCAGGCGGCCTCCGATCCTGCGGAAACGATCGCCCTGCCCTCCTCGGCGTCCAGGCCCGCCGGCACCCGGCAGGGCTGGCCACCCCCGGAGGCGGGGGCTATCAGGATCTCGGCGGGGGAGGCTCCCTGGCCGGGAACGCATACGGAAAGGGTCACGGCCGCGGAGCTCGCGGCATCGTAGAAGACCCCCGCAGGGCTCGCATAGCACCCGGCCATGTATGCGGCGGGCCCCCCCGGGGGGGCGGGACCCCGGGGGACCACCAGGCACAGGCCGCGTCCCCGGAAATAGGCCGTCCTTGCGCCGTCGAGCTCCTCGCGGAGGCCGTCCGCCACGGCCTCGCGGGTCTCCGTGCCGTCGCCCCAGACGGGGAGGAACAGCGCGGAGAGGGCCCAGCGGACATCTGGCAGGAAGACGAAAAGGCACAGGATTCCCAGGATGAAGGCCAGGAAGGCCCCGAAGCACACCCGCCTCAGGAAGCACAACCAGTCCCGCTTCGGAGGCGGGGGCGGAGGCGGCGGGGGCGGGACGTAGGGCTCCGGCTCGGGCGGGGGCGGCTCGAAAACCTCGGGAGGAGGGGCAGGCTCGGCCTCGGGCTCGAAGGGGAGGGGGGCCGGCGCCCCCATGCCCCAGCCGGCGCAGACGATGGAGCCGTCAAGCCAGAAGAACGACAGGGCCTGGGGCACGGACACGGCCGCGAGCATGATCTCGCCCGCCTGCCTCATCCTGTAGCGGTCGGACCCCTTGAGCCTCTCGGCCGCCTTCCGGAACTCCTCCAGGGTCTCCTGGACCCTGCCCTCGGCCGCCCGCCTCATGTCGGCGCCGAGCGAGGCGACGGGCCAGGGCTCCCCCTCCAGGGGCGAGTACCAGTTTATCCAGCCGTCGGCGGGGACCTTGACGGGATCGGCCAGGAAGTTGGCCAGTCCCGGCGCGCCCTCCAGGCCCTCGACGATGGATGAGCGCCAGGAGATGACGTCCGCCCCCTCGAACTGGAGGGGGCTGCCCTGGGAGAGGCCGGTGCGGTGGATGAGCCTGCGGTTCTTCAAGTGGCCTTCTTCCTTCGGTGCCCAGTGAGGGCCGGGGCTCGGTCGGGAACCGGACGCCAGGGAGGATCCGGACGTGGTACGGGAGCTGGCACGGGCGGCGGCAGGGGATCCCGGCAGGACGCCGTTTCGGCCTTAAGCCGTCCGGGGCAGTGCCCATCGTGGATCAGGGGAAGACGGCAGTACCGGACATCTGGCATGGTATCAGCCGAAAGGCATGAGGGTCAAGGCCGTGCCTGCCTGCGGAACGGAGTCCGGAGAGGGAATGTTTCGAGATCCCCGTCTGAAGGCACAGGGAATTTTTCGAGAACCCCGTCTGAAGGCACGGGGAATGTTTCAAGCTCCCCGTCTGAAGGCACGGGGTACGAGGAACCCCAGGGATCGAGTGACCGCCGGCAAAAACGGTGAAACCGCGACGTCATCCCTCAGGCGCGGGGGACAAGGCCCTGAAGGGATCGGGGAAACGTTGCCGGAAGGGCCCGGGGCTCCGTCCCGGACGATGCGCGAGCGGGGAGGGCCGTACGGGGCGCGGGCGTCCGGCATCAGTTCCGGCAGGCGAAGTCGGCGGGCCAGCTCACCTTGCCGGAGCGGTCGCGGACGGCCTCCCTGCCGCACTCGACCACGGAGCGGGCCACCACCGCGCCCTTGCCGTCGACCACCGCGAAGCGGCCGGCCAGGACCACAGGGGCCAGGCCGCCCTCCGTGTGGGGGCCTATCTCGTCGTAGACGGGATCGAGGGTCCACCTGCCCGAGGTGTCTATCATGCCCCAGAGCCCCCCGCGCTTTGCCCAGGCGAGGCCCTCGGCCTCCCGGAAGGGGTAGAACTCCTCCATCTCGTAGGGCATCAGGGGCTTGCCGTCGAAGTCCAGTATCCCCCACTTGCCCCCCCTCTTGGCGAAGTACCCCTTCTCGCCCGCCGGCGCCGGGTAATCCTCAAGGCCTATCTCTATCACGGCCTTGCCGGTCTCGTCCAGGACGCCCCAGCCGCCCGACCTCATGACCACCGCCCTCTTGCGGCGGTCGAAGTCGAAGGCCTCGTCGTACTGGAGGGGCACCACCTCCTTGCCTTTGGAGTCCACGAAGCCGAACTTGCCGCCCTTCTGGACCCGGGCCAGGCCGGACTCGGCGTTGAAGTCCCAGGCCCGGTCCCACTGGGGCTTTATCTGCTCCTTGGACTCGCGGTCGCAGAAGCCTGAGAGGGTGCCGCCGCCCGCCGCGAAGCAGCTGGTCAGCCCGAAGGGCTTCTCGCCCACCACGGCCCAGATGTCGGCGGTGGGGATGGGGCCAGTGCGCTTCCCGTCGCGGTCGAAGTAGAAGTACTCGGTGTTGAGCCTGCCCTCCTGGACCCAGAAGCGCCCCTCCTTCTCCTTCCACTCGATGAAGAGGTGCTTGGGCTCGATCACCCACCTGTCCGAGAGATCCAGCACCCCGTACTTGCCGTCTATCTGCATGACGTAGCGGCCATTGCCGTCGAATCCCGGCGATATGCTCTCGAAACGGGGCGATATGACGACCTTCCCGGTCTGGTCTATGAGCCCCTGCTTGC
>JAISEQ010000443.1 GCA_031264045.1 Deltaproteobacteria bacterium | reverse complement strand
TGGCCTGTCATGCCCCGGATCCGCGCGATCCCGACAGGGAGCCCGGACACTCCGAAGTTTTCAGCTCCCGCGCTGATCTTGACCGTCTCACGTTCGGTGAAATTAAGGAAATCCGCCGGGAACTCCGCTGCCGCAACGCCGCCGGGTACTTGAACTTAACCGCCGCGACGCTGCGGAAACTCCTCTTCCGCGATTCTGCCGGAAACAGCGCCAGCCCTGAAGTGCGGGAAACGGTTCTCGGCGAATTCAGTGCCGGATGTCCGGATCCGGGCGGCACCGCGAGCGAGACGATTGACTGCGCTGATCCGCCATAGCTGAAAAAACACCTGGACATAATGCCGAACTGCTCCCGGCGGCATCAGCACCGGTACCGTATGCCGAAATCTTTCCCGGCAGGAGGCATCGGCTCCCGGCGGCTGAAATCTGCGGATCCCTGGCCGGATCCGCCATGCCGATGATGCACCTCTTCAAACTTAACCCTTTACGAGGCACATGTCAAGAATCATCCCGCGGCCTCCCGCGCATGAATCGGACGGCCCGGCTGGCGGTCACCCGCTTTCCTGCCGGACGCCAGAAGACTACAAGTCTTCGGAATCAGGATCCGGCTCGCGGGCCAAGCCGAACAGCGCCAGCGGTTCGGACGTCTCATCTTCCCGTTAACCCGACATGCCCTGCCGCTTCTGCCCATCTTGGCCACGCAACAAAATTTTTCCTCCCTTTTAATATCAGATAAATTTCAACCGATAAGGGACTTCTTTCGGTCAATATGCCCCTCCTTGAATACGGGCAGTCGCCTGACAGTCCCGCCGCCATCGTCACACGCGATTCCCTCAGCTCCGGAGATGCGTCCCGTCCGGCATCATCCTCTGCCGATACCACCCGCCTTCCCCGGCTTGCCGCATCGGCTCACCGGATCCGCCCCTCCCGGACTCCCCGAGACCAGCGCTATGGCCCGACCGTCCCCGTTTCCAGCGCCGTTGGCCCAGCTCCCCTTCGGAGGCAGCGCGGTCTTGAAGTCAGCCGAAAAGCGTCCTGAGGCTGCCGCACCAGCGGTTCATCAGCTCGCCGACCTGCCCGTACCCCTGTCCGGCACCAAATCCGGCCCAGAACGGGACACGTACAGGTCTACTTCCCCCTCCGTGCACTGCGGCGTCCCCCTCGATCGCACTGCTCCAGGGCGGGACGCGACCCGCGGCGGGCACGGCGGCATTTCTGCGCCGGGCCTACAGGTGCCGCGAGAACTTCCGTCAGTTCCTCCCTCTTCCCGTCCTCATCCCCCCTCCCCTTTCCCCTTTCCTCTTTTCTCTTTTCTCTCCCCCGTCCTCTTCCCCCAGTACCGGCACCGCCCTCCCCTTTCCCCTCAGGGCCGCCCGCTCCGTCGCCATGACCTCCGGGGAACCGGGGAACCCCCAGGTTTTGCGCCGGCGGAGCCTTTGATCTATAATCAACGGGTACTTCCGCCCTCCCTTGCCGGGGGGCGGCCGGGGATCCACCCTAACCGGCCCTTCCGGCAGGCACCCCCGTGCTTCCCTTCCCAGCACCGGGACGCCCGTCCCGGCCACCTCCCTCCAGGCGCCACAACCATCACTTTAAGGAGGCCTCCCATGGCCAAGGCGGCTCTTTTCCTCATCGGCGGCTTCGAGGAGACGGAGGCTGTCACCACAGCCGATCTCCTGCGCCGTGGCAAGGTGGATCTGGACGTGGTCTCCCTCGACCCCGCCATACGCGTGCGGGGCTCCCACGGTATAGAAATCGGCGCGGACCGATTGTTCGCCGACACCGACCCCTCCTCCTACGACATGCTGGTGATTCCGGGAGGCACCATAGCCTACCTCGACCACAAGCCTTTCATGGAGGCGGTGGACCGCGCGGCGGGGGCAGGGAAGCGCCTGGCCGCCATCTGCGCGGCCCCTTCGGTCTTAGGGGCCCTGGGAATCCTGAATGGCAAGAGGGCAGCCTGCTACCCCGGCTTCGAGGAGCGGCTCGCCGGGGCTACCATCGTCAAGGACGCTGTCGTGACCGACGGGCTCGTCACCACGTCGCGCGGACCCTCCACTGCCGTCCTCTTCGCCCTCGAGCTCTTGAAGATACTCCAGGGCGACAAGGTCGCCTCCATGGTGAAGGGCGACATCCTGCTCGCCTGAGCGGCGGGATCCCCTTCCTGCGGCCCGCCGTCCCTTCCCCGCGCGTCCCCCGCACGTTCGCCGTGACCGGCCTCTCCTTCCGGACGCCCCACCCCCCGCCCTCCAGCCTCGCTGCCGGGCCTTCCCCCTGCGGGGCCTCCGCGCCCCCACTCCGGCAGCCACACCGCGCCGAAAGCGAAACATGACCGACACAGTAAGGCGCCCGCCCGGCCAGAAGCCCGCGGCCGCAAAGGAGCCTCCCGCCGCCGCCCCCCGCAAGCGGCTGAACGACTACCGCAAGGCGGAGACCCCCTTCGGAACGGTCCTCTACCGCCGTCCCGACACCGATGCCTCCCCGCCCAGGCGGACTGGCAGGCCCGGCCACGCGGTCGGGCCTTTCCGGGGGCCCGGAGGCAACGGATCCCCCGGACACTGCGGACCGCAGGACGGGGCCCTCGCAGCCGCCCTGGACCGCGAGATCCCCCTCGCCGTAGAGAGGCTCCTGGAGGCCGAAAAGGTGCTCGCCGAGTCGGCTTCCGGGGTCCTGGACCTGGCCGAGGCCCTCCAGCGGGAGACGGCCGGCCTCACCTCCTTCGCACCGCTCGCCGCGCGAGCGGATCTTACCGTGCGCTCGCGGCTGGCCGAGTTCGCCTCGGCGGTCGAGGGCATCGCAACCGGACTTTTCGAGAAGTCGTCATTCCACGACCTCTGCGGGCAGCGCCTCGCCAAGGTCCGCGAGGCCGTGGGCGTCCTCGGCGAAATCCTCCAGGAGGTAAAGGCCGCCTGGGACGCCCCGCGACCGGCCCCCCGGATCCCAGTCAGAAGGCCTGGCCCCCCCCCGCGATCCGGCGGACCCGGACGAACCGGCAGGCCGCCGCGTCCCGGCTGGACCGGAAAGTCCGAAGGCCCCCCCCGCCCCCGCAAGGCGGAGAACGGCGAGGGAGTTGACTCCGGGGACACCCCCAGGAGGAAGCCCTACGGGGCGGCGGACGGCGACAACGCCCCAAAGAGGAAGCCCTTCGGGGCGGCGGACGGCGACAACGCCCCAA
>JAISEQ010000322.1 GCA_031264045.1 Deltaproteobacteria bacterium | reverse complement strand
CAATGCCGAAACTCGGGCTAGATAAGACGGCAATTCCTCCCGCCGCCCGCGCCCCGCCGCCGTGAGATCCGGGGAAGGAGGGCGCGATTCCTCCCCGGAGCAAGCTCCGGGGGATTCCTCGCGCAAGATAGTTTTGAATATATGACGTTGATAGTGAAAAATCGAGTTTCAATGGTTAGCCTTATCAAGGTTAGTTTTATAAACCGTGCCGCCACCTTGTATCGAAGGGTCCCGGCCCCGCCGGAGAGTTCCCCTGACGCCCATCTCCTTCACCTCATTTCCCGGTCAAGGACGGATAGCCCAAGTGTCCCGGTCAGGAACGGATAGCCCAAGCGGGGGGACTCGCTCGGCCTTCCTCCCGGGAGCTCCCCTACCGGCACGAAGCCCGGACATGCCCCATGCACCGCAAGCTCATCCGAAACGGGGCGGCCGACCCATCCCGGGCTGTCCCGCTGTCCGGCATGTCGGTTCCCGCCGGACCGGTCGCTATAAGCGAAGCCGTTCAGCCGCCGCCTCCGGTCCCCATTGCCCGCAGGAGGACCGCAAAAGTCCTGTCCAACGGATGCCCCTTGCGGCCGGAGAGCGTTGGGGACGCCCTGCCGGCCACCGATCCTGACTGGGCGCCACAGGACGCGGAGGCCGGCCGCCGGGCCGCACAAGACGCCTGCCCGCCTAAACCGCCATGCCGTCAGGCCGGGCGAAGTCGAAGCCGGCCTTCTGGACCTCGGCCAGCTGCTCGTTTCCGAACTTCTCGGGACGCTCTATGCCCCGGTAGGACAGGACCGGGAAGCTCTTGGGGAAGCCTATGGCGTCGAAGAGGTACTTGACCGCCAGAGTCACGGGCATGAAGAGATCCTTGCCCTTGGTAGCCCCGCAGGCGAGCAGGAAGCCCTTGGAGCCGGGGATGCCTTCCGCGTTCTGGCCCAGGACGTAGCGCCTGGTCCAGAAGGCCTGGCTCCTGTCCAGGACGGCCTTGCCCTGGCTGGGCATGTCGTAGAAGAAGACGGGGGTGGCAATGACTATCCTGGTCGAAATCCCCACCTTCGCGTCCGCGGCCGCCTCCTCCCAGGCGGAGTAGATCTGGCCCATGTCGTCGAAGTCTATGGCGCAGTCCCCCTTCTCGCTGCAGTGGCCGCACTCCGCGCAGCCCCTTATGTCGAGCTGGGAGACGGAGAGCGCCCTGAACTCCGCCCCGGCCCTCTCCACCCCGTCCGCGAAAACGTTCAGCATCCGCGCCGAGCTTCCGTTCAGCCTGGGGCTCATATGGAGCCCGAGCACCTTGACACCGGTCATGTCAGCCATTTTGAACTTCCTCCTTCCCTGGCCCCGCAGGAGCTTGCGCCTGCGGGTCACGGCGTACCTGGCGTCCGGGAAAAGCCGTCGCCCCCCGGACCGTCGAAACACAGTCCACACGAAACGCCGGCGCTTCGCGAAGCGCCGGCCTCCGGACCCTCCCGCCCGGAGGCCCGGACACGTCCGCCGCCCCCGGCTCCCCTGGTCCCGCCGGCGCCTGGACGTCCCGGAGCAGGCCGCCGACCTGAACCGCAGACGGCCTGAACCGGCCTCAACTGCCGGCCCCGTCACGGGATCACGGGGGGGCGGCGGTCCGCCCGCCCAGAACCATTATAGCCCGTGAGCCGGCCCGAAGCCCTCCCGCCACGGCTTCCCGACCGTCCCGGACATGCCCGGGCGGCCCCGGCCGCCTCAGGCGGCCCTGCCCCCTCCGGCCCGCTTCAGCTCCCTTTTGAGCCCTCCGCGCAGACGGTCAAGGACGGTAGCGGAAATGGGGCTGTTCCGCATGGTCCAGTTGATGGGCACGTCCTTGTTAGCCCCGTGGAAGTCGGATCCGCAGGTGGCCACCAGACCCGCCTCCTCGGCAAGACGCGCGAAATACTTCGAGACCTCCGCCGAGTGGGAGGGATGCCAGACCTCCAGGCCGACCAGCCCCCACTCCTTCCACCGCTTCAGGATGCCGGGGTAGTCCCCCAGGGGCGCCTCCAGGGAGATGGAATGGGCGAGGACCGGACACCATCCGGCATCCAGAATGAGCCTCAGCCCCTCGGGGGGGGTCAGGCGGCGCTTCTTCACGTATGCCGGCTTCCCGATGCCCAGGTAGAGGTCGAAGGCCTCCTGTCGGGACCCGATGTGGCCGGCCTTCAGCATGGCCTTCGCGAAATGGGGCTTGCCGGTCTGGCCTATACCCGCGAACGACGCCACGCTCTCCCTGGAGACGGGCTTGCCTATGGACTCCAGAGCCTTGTATATCCCCTCGTTTCTCTCCTCCCGGAACTTCTGCAGGAAACCCAGATCCAGGGTCCCCGCGCCATCGGGAGAGACGTTCAGCCCCAGAAGATGCGTGGTGGCCATGTAGTCGAGGGAGAGCTCCGTGCCCGCTATGGCGAGGAACCCCCTGCGCTTTCCGGCCTCAAGAAAGAGCTCCGTCCCCTCAGTGGTGTCGTGGTCGGTCAGGGCCAGCCCAGTGAGCCCTGCCGAGGCCGCGGCCGCCACGAGCTGGTAGGGCTCCAGGGTCCCGTCGGAGAAGGTCGAGTGGGAGTGGAAGTCGATCTTAGATGTCATGCGAAGTCCTGACTGGCCCTGAAGGGTCCGTTTGGAGACCGGCGGGTCAAGGGGTCGGAAGAGATCCGGAAGGCCGGAAAACATCGGGTTTCCGGGGCCGGCAGGCCGGAAGTCCTGATATGCCCGGGGACCGGAGGCGCACACGGCCAGGGCTGGGTGACCGTCCGGACGGTCCGGCAAGCCCCGCACGGCCAAAGCCTCCCCCGCCCGCGTCCGGAGCTGTCTCTTCTTCCGTCCCCGCAAGGACTGGGCGGCCTCCCTTCCCGGAAAGCCCCGGTTTCCCTTCCCGAAGGGCCGGGGACGGCTTCCCTACCCGGAAAGCCCCGGCTAACCTTCCCGCAGGGCGGCATCGGACCGTGCCCGGCGGCCGGGCAACTGAAGCTCCGGGGCCTGGGTCCGGCCCCGGAAGCCCGGGGGTTCTGGATCCGCTACGGCATAGGAGCGTAGCCTTTGGTCTTCACGATCTCCTCGGCCATGGTGGTGTGCACCTTTCCTTCCCGGAAGGCATCCAGCTTCATGAGGGCGCGGAGAAACCCTATGTTGGTCTTGACGCCTTCTATGCGGAACTCCCCCAGGGCATCGAACATGAGATCAATCGCGCGGGCGCGGTCCGTCCCCCTGGCTATCACCTGGGCTATCATGGGATCGTAGAATGGGGTCACCGTGCCGCCCTCCGCGAAGCCGGTCTCCACGCGGACCCCGTCCCCGGCGGGGGGACGGAAGACCTTGAGCGGGCCCGGGGAGGGAAGGAAGCGGACCGGGTCCTCGGCGTAGATCCTGCACTCCACCGCATGGCCGGCGAGAGGCGGGGGATCCGGCAGGAGATCCGGGATTCTGCCTCCGGAGGCGATGCGGATCTGGAGCTCGGCCAGATCCACCCCGGTCACCTCCTCGGTCACGGCATGCTCCACCTGGAGACGGGGGTTCACCTCCAGGAAGCCGAAGCCGGTCTCCGGCGAGTAGAGGGTCTCCACGGTGCCCACATGGTCGTAGCCGCATTCGCCCATGATGGAGGCAGCCTTAAGGGCCATGGCTTCCAGCTCGTCCCTCGGGATGGCAGGCGCCCCGGCCTCCTCCACCACCTTCTGGCGGCGGCGCTGGACGCTGCAGTCGCGCTCGTGCAGATGCACGGCCTTCATTCCGTCCGAGGCAATCTGGAACTCCACGTGCCTCGGGGAGAGCAGGAGCCTCTCGGCGAAGAGCTCCCGCCGTCCGAAGCCCCTCTCGGCCTGGCTGGCCGCCGCCTCCAGGGCGGAGGCCAGCCTGTCGGCGGAGAGCACGGGCACCATGCCGATGCCCCCTCCCCCCCCGGCGGGCTTTATGAGGAGAGGGAAGCCCAGTGCCCCGCACTCCGCGGCCATGGCTCCGGCGTCCCCCCGGAGGATGCCCGTGGACGGGCACAGGGGAAGCCCGTGCCCGCGCATGAGATCCCTTGAGGCAACCTTGTCGCCCATGATCCGGAGCCACTTGGGGGACGGGCCTATGAAGACCAGGCCCTTCTCGCCGCACAGCCGCGCGAAGTCCGCGTCCTCGGCCAGGAACCCGTATCCGGGATGCACCGCGTCGCAGCCGGCGTCGAGCGCGGCCCGGCACACCCTCTCCCGGTCGAGGTAGCTCTCCCTGGGCGGGGGTGGCCCCAGCACGGTGAAGCCGTCCGCCGCCTCCACGTAGGGGTTCCCCCGGTCGGCCTCGGAGCACAGCACGTGAGAGCTCACACCCAGGGCACCCAGTGCCCTGACCAGGCGGGCGGCTATGGTCCCGCGGTTGGCGACCGCCACCTTCCTAAACATGGAGTGCCGCCCTGGCAAGCGAGCCGGCCCGGAGGCGGCCGGAGGGAGGCCGGAAGACAGGGGCCGATGCCCCGGCGGCCTGGCCGGGGCAGAGGAACCGGCGGCCGGGGCGGGCGCGGGGAGCCGCCGGGACGCCCGAAGGCATTATCGGAAAAGGCATTCGGTCTCCGTGAAAGGCATCGGTGCCCCCGGCGGCAGGGCCGCGCGGGGGCGCGGAGGAAAAGGGGCACGGGTTCCCCGGTCGCCGGACCAGCCGGAAGCTCCGGCGTCCGCGGCCCGGAGTGCCGTGGGGGCGCTAAAGACTTGGGCGCATTATAGCCGCCCGCGCCTGACCGGGCAAGGCCCGGACTTTTTCCCGGAACCACGCCGGCGCGGCATGCGGCGCGGGAGCTCCGACCGCTCCGGCGCCTGCCTCGGCTCGCTTCCCGGCCCTGTCCCCTGCGCCGCGCCGGAAGCGGGAAATCCTCCGAAAAGAACCGCGTCGCATCCCGGCAGGACGAGGTAATGCCGAAGCGCCCCGGCCGTGTCTCTCCCCCGCGCCTCCGCCTTTTCCTCGGGATTCGGAGCGCCGGGGGAACGGAGCACCGGCGGGCTCCGCCCCAAATCCCTGCGGGAGCCGGGTCGGAACAGAGTCGGGTTCGAGCCGGATCCGGGTCGGCAGCGCCCCAAAACGGAGCCGATCGGAGTCGTGTGCCGACCGGTAGCTCCTCAGAAACGGGCCGAGGCTAATCCGGGCCGGAGCGGTACGAGATTCCGGCCGCCAGCTCCGGGCCGTATCCGAGCCGAATAAGGGTCAACGCCGAGTTGGAACGCGGACGGCTTCAAAACTATCTTGCGCGAGGAATCCCCCGGAGCTTGCTCCGGGGAGGAATCGCGTCCTCCTTCCCCGGATTTCACGGCGGCGTGGCGCGGGCGGCGGGAGGAATTGCCGTCTTATCTTTTTTTGTGGTATGATGATTCTACGGCAAACAAGGCATTCGTATTCCGGATCTATCCGAGCAGGGAGTGGGAAGTCCTGATGAACAGGACTTTCGGCTGCTGTCGGTTCGTCTGGAACCGCATGCTGACGGACAGGAAGATCCGGTACCTGATCACGCGTGATTCGATCCAGATCACCCCGGCACAGTGCAAGAATCACTGGCCGTGGCTGAAGGAAGTCGGCCCTGTGCAACGTCCAGCTGAACCGGGAGAAGGCGTTCCGGGATTTCTTCAGGAATCCCGGTCATTTCGGGTTCCCGAAATATTAAGAGCAGGCATCGGGACAGGAACAGTTACACCGCCAACCTGATCGGGAAGAATATGGAGCCGCGTGAAGACGGGAAGCTGAAGCTCCTGAAGCTGGGCCCGGTGAAGACAGTTCAGCATCGGGAGATGCCCGAAGGCCGGAGACTGAAGTCGATCACCGTGAGCCGGAACGCCGCCGGGCAGTACCGCGCGGCGATCCCGTACGAGTTCGAGGCTCCGGTTGCGGTAACCGTGCCGATCGATCCGGAGAAGCCGATCGATCCGGAGAAGCCGATCGATCCGGAGAAGCCGATCGATCCGGAGAAGCCGATCGATCCGGAGAAGCCGATCGATCCGGAGAAGGTGATCGGCCTCGATTTCTCCATGCCGGATCTGTACGCGGATTCGGACGGGAAGAAACCCGGCAAGCCGAAGCATTTCCGTGATGTGGAAAAGAGGCTTGCCCGGGAACAGCGAAAGCCGCACAAGTGTGGGAAGGGGATTAGAACCGGAACAGGCAGAGGAAGAAGGTGGCCGGGAGCCACCTGAAAGTGAGCGGCCGGCGTAAAGATTTCCTCGAGAAGGAGTCGGGGCGGACAGCC
>JAISEQ010000241.1 GCA_031264045.1 Deltaproteobacteria bacterium | reverse complement strand
CCCCCCGTCTCGCGGGCGGGGGCCTTTCGGGGGCCGGGCGGGCGCCCGGCCTTTATGGGTTTGCCGGCCGTAGGCCGGGAGGGGGGACTTCGCGGGAAGCGGAAACGGCCCGGACTGTCCGGGACGGGCGGCCCGACGTTTACGGGCGGGGGCCTTCGCGGATCCGCCGGCGGGCCGGTCCCGGAGCCGGGGGGCGCCGGGGCGCGGGCGGCCCATTATAGAGCATTCGGGCCTCCGTGGCCACTGCGCCGGGCCGCGCCGGCCGCCCTTCCGGACCCGTCTCCATCTCCGACCCGCGTCCTCCTCCCCCCCCAATGGAACGGAACGCTCCGTAGCCCCGCCTGTTCCGGCCTTCCTCCTTTCCGGCCCTGTGCCTTTCCGGTCCCCCGGCTCCTCAGCGTTCTCGAGTCCCGCGCGCCTCCGGTACCGCGCGTCCTCAGTCCTTCGCCCTGGACACCGTGTCCAGCGCCAGGAGGAAGAAGAGCGCGGCGCAGGCGGCCAGGATCAGGAAGGGGGCGAGGGCCGCAGGCTCCCCGAAGGCGTCCGCCCTTATGGCCCTGGAGGCGTGGGTGAGCGGCAGGAGGGTCAGTATCTTTTGGGCCCAGGAGGGCAGGGCGTCCAGGGGGAAGAACGTCCCCCCCAGGAAGGCCATGGGGGTTATGATGAAGTTCGAGAGGAGCGCCTGGTCAGCGTGGGTCCTCAGCACCATGGCGAGCGCCACGGCCAGGGAGGAGAACGCGAAGGCGTTCAGGAACGCCGCGAGCGCGAGCATCGGCCCGTAGTGCGGCCTCACCCCGAAGAGCCAACCCAAAGCCCCCACTATGCACATGGCCATGAACGCCCTGGTGAGCCCGGCCATCGTCTCGCCCAGGACGAACGAGAGCGAGCTCAGCGGTGCCGCCTGGAACTCCTCTATGGCGTGGATGTAGAACCTCGCGGAGTTTATCTCGGCCGCTATGGCGAAGGCCTGGGTCATGCTTGCCATGGCGATGAGCCCGGGGATGAGGAACTCCAGGTACCCGTGCTCGCCTACGGTCACTGCCTTCCCCAGAGCGAAGCCGAAGGTGACGAGATACAGGAAGGGGGACACGCTCATGCTAAGCAGCTGCCGCTTGAAGCGGTGCTTCAGGAGAAGCATCTCCCTGAGGTAGACGGCCGTGAGGGGGGGAGTCACGACACCCTCCTTCCGGTGATGTTCAGGAAGGCGTCCTCGAGGTTCACCGGCCTCACGCTCCCCGAGCCCTTCAGCGTCCGCACGAAGTCGGCGGCGTCGGAGCGCGAGCCGAAGAAGCGGGTGGCCATGCCGTCGTCCCCGAACTCGTCCACGGCCCAGCGCCCGAGCCGGTCCGTCACGGCCCTGGGCTCGCCGGTCTCGACAAGCCTGCCCTGGTTCACGAAGGCCACGCGGCCGGCCAGGAACTCCGCCTCCTCTATGTAGTGGGTCGTCAGGAACACGGTCACCCCCCCGGCGTTTATGGACCTGATGAGGCTCCAGATCCTCTTGCGGATGGCCGGGTCCAGCCCGACGGTGGGCTCGTCCAGGAACAGGAGCCTCGGGCGGTGCATGAGGGCCCTCGCTATCATGAGCCTCCTCCTGAGGCCGCCCGAGAGCGTCTTGGCCAGGGCGCCCGATCTGTCCTCCATCTCCACGTAGCGGAGGTGCTCCAGGGCCGACTCCCTCCTCTCCCCGCGACCCATCCCGAAGAGCATCCCGTGTATCTCCAGGTTCTCGGCCACGGTGAGCTCCCCGTCCAGGCTGTTGTGCTGGGCCACCATGCCGCACAGCCTCTTGGCCCCGATGGGATCGCGCGCGATGTCCACCCCCCCTATGAACGCCTTCCCCGAGTCCAGCCGGGTGATGCCGTTGAGTATCCTGATGGTGGTGGATTTCCCGGCCCCGTTGGGGCCGAGGAACGCGAAGAGCTCGCCCCGCCGGACCTCCAGATCCAGACCGTCCAGGGCCTTCACGCCCCCGTAGCTCTTGGAGAGCCCGCATAAGCGTATCATGCTCCCCTCCCGGCGGGGCCGCGGGCACGGGGAACGGCGCGGGGAGGCCCGGCACAGGCCGGGCGGCAGAGGCAGGTCATGTCGGTATTCCTCGGCGGTCATGCGCCTTCCGGGAGGGGGCGGGGCCCCTCCTGGGCGGCGGAGGTGGATTCACCGGAGCCGGACGCCTCCCCCGGCGCGGGCGCGGGCCGCTGCCATGGCCGCTCCCGCCAGGGCAGGGCATCCGAGGGCGGGGGGGAGCAGATCCGTGCACGGACCGGCCGGCGCGGGTCCGTCCGGCCCGGCGGGGCCGAAGGAGGCCCCGGGCCCCCGGTAGGGCCGGGGGCCGGGCCAGGCCCTGGGCGCGAGCGCCTCCCCGCCCCTCGGGAAGGACGCCAGCCCCGAGCGCTCGAAGGCGGACGGCGACAGCGCCACCGGGCAGAGGGACCTGAGGGGCGCGGGGCTTCCGGGGGCATCCGCCTCGGGGGCGCGGGCCGTGGACCCGGCGGCCTTTCCGGATCCGAGCCCCCTCCGGAACAGTCCGGCGCCCCCGGCCGGGCCGAACAGGGCCTCCCCTCCGGAGGGACCCAGGACCTGGCGGGGGGGGCCGAAGGCCTCCTGCAGGCCCCCGCGCAGGAGGAGGGCCAGATCGGCCCAGTCCAGGATCTCATCCGGATCGTGCAGCGAGCATACGACCAGCGTCCCCCGCTCCCTGGCGCAGCGCTTCAGTCCCGCGAGGACCCTGGCCCTGGCCTCCGGGGATCTCCCCGACACCGGCTCGTCCAGTATGAGGACGGGCGGGGCGTGGAAGACGGCCCTCGCCAGCCTCGCCTCGTGGACAGCGCCCTCGGGGAGCTCCCACAGGGGGAGATCCGCCGTGCCTTCCGCCCCCAGAAGCGCCAGGGCCTCCCTGGCCCTGGCCAGGACGCCTTCGGGGATCCTGGGCGGGCGCGTCCCGTTCCCCGGGGCCCTCCCGAGGGCCACTGCCGCCAGGACGCTCAGGAACGGGGGGGGCGAGGGATCGTGGCGGGGCACGTAGAGCCGCGGTGGGGCGGGCGGACGGTCCGGTGAGGCTTCCCTCCCGAAGACCGCGAGGGAGCCTCCGGCGGGCGGCGTCATCCCGGCTAGGGCCTTCAGGAGAAGCGTCTTGCCGCAGCCGTTGGGTCCGGCCACGGCGAGGGTCGTCGCGGGAGCGGCCTCGAACGTGATGCCGCGCAGGGCGGGCGCGGGGGATCCCAGCGAGAGGTTCGCGGCCTTTAAGGCCGGCGCGGGTGCGTGGGCGGATGGTGCCTGACGCGGGGAGGCCGCGCGGGAGCCTGCCCGGCCGACGGGGCCCGCGTCCGGTCCTGGGCGGTCGGGCCCTTCGCGGGCCGCGTCCGGCGTCTTCTGGTCGGCGGAATCCATCCGCGATCCTCCCTGAGCGTGCCCGGCCGCCGCTCCCGCCTGCCTGGCCGGTGAGGGGCCGGGGTCCCGTAGCCCCGGGGCGGGGCGGACGGGACGCGTACCGCGCGCGGAAAACGTCTCCCGCCCGGGAAGCGGGGGCCGCGCGCAAAAAAAAATCCCGGACTGACTGGCTGTCGATCCAGGATTCCCGTTTTGATCCCGTGAAAGTCTTGTCCCCGGGCCGCCCGGGTCCCCCCGTGAGGGGGGCAGGGCAAGGGGCCGGAGGCTCGTTCAGGCAGGTCTTCTGGCTACGGATCGTCCCCGGGGCGCCTTGGCCTTCCCAGCTCTTCTTGCGGGCCAGTGACCCAGGGCCGTTCCCTTCCGGGCGTAGCGGAAGGGGCGCCCTGCGCGAGACGCCTCAGGTCCCCGGTTACAGCGGAGGGGCCGCCCCGGTTTACGGAGTTCCCTGTTAGCCCGTGTGGGCACCTGAATGGCACATTCTAGCGCGCGGCTTGCCGGAAAGCAAGCCGTCGCGTGGGTTTGCGCGGCCGTCCGGGCGAATCCCTGGGCTTTTCGGGGCACGGGGCAGGCCTCGGGGATGAAGCCGGGAGGTGCGGGATGGAGTGCGGATCATGAAGGGGTGAGGGGTTTTCCGGGTTCCGCCTGCGTCCCGCCCGCTGCCGGCGGGGGGGAGGGGGTGGGGACGCCGCGCGGGGAGGGGAAGTGACGGGCAGGGGAAGCCGCGCGGGGGGTGACGGGCCGGGAGAAGTGACACCGGGAGGGGGATGTGCGGGAAGGGGGGCCGGCAGGCGTCGAAGCGGGGCGGCGTGGAGAAAAGGCGTCTCGGCCGGTTCAGCAGGAAGTGGTCTGGGGATGAGAAGGGGGGAAGGGGCGGGAGGGAGACGGCTCGCGCAGGCCAGGCACGGGAGAGGAGTCCGGGGGACATGACGGCGCCGGATCACTTAAAACATCATTGTTAGCACTGAAAAGCCGGGTTCCTGACGCGGCGGGGGAGGGGATGGGCGTGAGAGCCCGCAGGGGTTCGGACTGGGCAGGAGGTTTGGGGCATCTGGGGACAGTCTTCCGGGGATGCCTCCGTGACTCCTCATGTCCCCGGAAACTGTGAAAATGGGTTCTTATTAAAAATGAGTTGCGCATCTAGGTCCGTTATGATATATTATGAGCAAAGTTTACCAAAAAACACGGTAAAAGGAGAAAGCCATGGATCCGAAGACGCTGGAGGTGATGAAGCCGGTGGCGAACCCCCTGTTCCCGGACTTCGAGAGGATCTACCAGATAGAGTTCCCCCTCTACATCGAGAGCATGTCGTTCGACGACGCCCTGTCGCGGGTGGACATCTTCATCGCCTACCACCGCAAGGCGCTTTTCAGGTGCCCCTGCGGCCTCGAGGGGCTCAAGGTCCACTCGAGGCTGGACAGGATCTGGAGGGCTCTCGACATCGCCCGCTACCAGTGCCGGCTGCATCTGGCAGTCCCGCGGGTAAAGTGCCCCGAGTGCGGGGTGAAGACCTTTCCGGTGCCCTGGGCCAGGGACCACAGCCACCTGACGGCATTGCTGGAGGACAGGATCCTGGCCCTCGCCGACCACATGCCGCACTCGGCGGTGGCGAGGCTCGTGGGGGAGAGCGACCACCGCGTCCTCCACGTGCTCGAGGCCCTGGGCCACCCCGCCGCCCACCCGGCCAGGGGACGGTCCCGGGTCACCGGGCCGTCGCTCGCCAAGCGTCCGAAGTCTCCGGCCGCCGATCCAGGCCCGCGCGTCCCGGGGAAGGAGGGCTGCGGGCCGGAGGACCGGGACAGGGGCGGCGTCCGCGGGGACGGGGGCCGCGTCCGGGAGGTGGAGGGAGCGGACGGCTCCGGCTGATTCCGGAGGCGGCGGGCCGCGCCCGCGCCTGCGGGCGGAAAAGGGCGGCCCCGGCGCGGATCCGCGACGTGGGGATTCCGGACCGGGCCGGCGGCTTTTGAACCCCCCTCGGCTGGAGCAGCCCGGAACCTGGTCTGCGGATATCCCCCGCTCCGCCGCTCATCCGGACCGCCCGATCCTCCTCGGCAGGACGGAAAGTCCGCCGCGCCGCGGCAATTGACAAATTACTGCGGTTTTAATACTGTATCTGGGTGAAACGCCCTGACGCTGCGGCCCTTCTGCCCGGCCTCCGCCTCCCGTAAGAGACGGCGGCCCGCGTCCGGCTTCCGCCCTCCGCAGGCCGGCGGACCGGCATCCGGGAACCCGGACGGCGCGAGCTCCGGGCTTTTTTTTGCGCCGTGCCCTGTTTTCCCCTCCGGGGCCCGCGCCCCGGGGTCCCGCCCGGAAAGTCCCGCCTTGGGCCTTCCCCCGGCCCGGAGGCGCACCGGTCCGCTTCGCGGACGCCCGGAGCCCCCTCGGGCATCGCCGCCGGCGCCGGCCACCACCAACACCAAAGGTAAGGCATATGGACACAGCGGCCTGGAAGATCCCGCCGCAGGAGATAGAGGAGAGAAGCTTCGCCATCATAGACAGGGAGGCCGGCCCCCACGACTGGGGCCGCGCGGCCTGGACCGTGGTGAGGCGCCTGGTGCATACCTCAGCGGACTTCGACTACGTGAAGGACACGGCCATGAGCCCCGGGGCCGTGGAGGCGGGAGTGGAGGCCATCAGGGGCGGCCCGCTGATACTCACCGACACCAAGATGGCGCTCTCCGGGATAAACCGCTCGAACCTCGCCACCTTCGGCGCCGAGCTCCTGTGCCTGGTGGACGACCCCAGGACCGTCAAGGCCGCCGGTGAAACCTCCTCCACCCGCTCCCAGGCGGCGGTGGACGTGGCCCTGGCCCACCACGTGACCGCCGGGAGGCCCACCATATGGGCCGTGGGCAACGCCCCCACGGCCCTCTACCGACTGATGGAGAGGCTCGGGGCGGATCCCGCCCTCCCCGCCCCCGCCCTGGTGATAGGGCTCCCGGTGGGCTTCGTGAACGCCTTCGAGTCGAAAAGGGATCTCGCCGCTTCGGGGGTCAGGTACTTCATCACCAACCTGTCCCGCAAGGGCGGCTCCAACGTGGCAGCGGCCGCAGTGAACGCCCTGGCCAAGCTGGCGCTCCAGGGCTGAGGCCCGCCGTCCACGGGCGGCCTCCGCCTTTCCTACCCGGAAGGCCGGACTGGGGACATGCCTCGGCGCTGCCTGCCTGCGGACCGCCGGGCCCCGGGTCGGGACGGACGCGGCGGACTGTACGGGCACCCGGCTCTCCCGGGCCCAGAGGCTCCCGGACGGAAGTTCCGGCGGCCCGTTGCGGCCGGCCCTGAACGGGCGGCCGAAGATGCGGAAGGGGAAAGATGTCAGGCGAAGAGGCCAGAAGGTGCCCGGCGGTGCTCATCTCAGCACCCTCGTCGGGCCAGGGCAAGACAACGGTCACCGCGGCGCTGGCCCGCCACCACCTGAGGCAGGGCAGGAAGGTGAGGGTATTCAAGTGCGGCCCGGACTTCCTTGACCCCATGATCCTTGCCAGGGCCTCGGGCGCCCCGGTCTACCAGGTGGACCTCTGGATGGTTGGCGGGGACAACTGCGACGCGCTCTTCTGGGAGGCCGCGGGGGAGGCGGATCTGATAATCGTCGAGGGGGTGATGGGCCTCTTCGACGGATCCCCGTCGGCCGCCGACCTGGCCGAGCGCTTCGGGATACCCGTGCTGGCGGTCATAAACGCCCAGGCGATGGCCCAGACCTTCCCGGCCATAGCCCACGGGCTCTCCACCTGGCGCAGGGGCCTCCCCTGGGCCGGGGTTCTGGCCAACCGGGTCGCCGGCGAGAGCCACGCGCAGATCCTCCTGGACTCGCTCCCCCCGGACATGCGCTGGTTCGGGGCGCTTTACAGGGGCGCGGACGTGGAACTCCCCTCCAGGCACCTGGGGCTGGTCCAGGCGTCGGAACTGGACGATCTGGACCGGCGCCTGGACAGGGCCGCGTCGCTTCTCGCCTCCCAGGGGATCTCGGACGTGCCTCCCGAGGCGGTGTTCACGAGGAGGGGCACGGACTTCTCCCCCTGGAAGGGCCGCCTTAAGGGGCTGAAGCTCGCCGTGGCCCGGGACGACGCCTTCAGCTTCATCTACCAGGGCAACCTGGATCTGTGGAGGCTCATGGGGGCGGAGATCTCGTTCTTCTCCCCCGTGGCGGGCGATCCCCTGCCCGGGTGCGACGCGCTCTACCTGCCGGGAGGCTACCCGGAGCTCCACCTGGAGGAGCTCGCCAGCAACCGCGCCGCCATGGACGGCGTCCGCCGCCACTTCGAGTCCGACCGCCCGATACTGGCCGAGTGCGGGGGCATGCTGTACCTGCTGGAAGAGCTCGGCTTCGGCGGCGCCAGTTCGGAGATGGCGGGCATCCTCCCCGGCAGGGCCGCCCTCACGGGCGGTCTGAGGGGACTGGGGCTCATGAGCGCGGATCTCCCCGAGGGCACCCTCCGCGGCCATTCCTTCCACCACTCGTCCCTGAATATAGGCCTCGAGCCCGTGTGCAGGGCGAAACGCCAGGACCGCCGGCGCCAGGAGAGCGAGGACGTCTTCCGCGTCCGCAGGCTCACGGCGTCCTACGTCCATTTCTACCTTCCCTCGAACCCGGAGGCGGCGGCGAGGCTGTTTGCCGCCTGACCCCCCGCGCGCGCAGCCGCCCCGGCCCCGGACGGTCCACGGTCCTGCGGTTTCCGGAACGCTCCGACGCTCTCCGCGGACAACCGCAACTTTCCTGAACGCCCCGAAGACGCTCCGGGGCTCCAAGACGCTCCGAAGACGCTTCATTCTCCATGACGCCCCGAAGACGCTCCGCGTTCCGGGACGCTCCGCTCTCCAAGACGCTTCAAGACACTCCCTTAGACGTCCTCACTCCGCAAACGCCCGGCAGGCCCCGGAAGGCCCCGGAAGGCACGGGAGAAATGAACGCCTGGACGGGAACGTCCGCAGAACAGAGGGCCCTGGCCCGCCCGCACGGGGAGGGACGGGGTCGCGGGCCCCGCGAACGGGGCACCGGGGGTTTTTGAAAATGCTTATGGGGAAGTTCTACGAGGGCATGGAGCTCCACCGGGGCGACAAGATCATCTACGCGCGCCTGGTCTCTCCTCACGCGGTGCTGTCCACCTCCAGGGCCAACGGCGGCTACCGTGAGGATC